>DATEKY010000620.1:0-2234 GCA_035277225.1 Xanthobacteraceae bacterium | reverse complement strand
GTCTCGAACGAGAGCGCGTCGGGCAGCGGCACCAGCGTGTCCACCGGCACCTTCATGTAGCGCGCGTGCGCGCCGTTGCCGTTCGCGCCGAATACGGTGGCGCCTTCGAGGCACATCTGCGCCCAGCCCGAGCGGCAATGCTTGCAGCAGCCGCACCCCGTATAGTGGTGATCCATCACGCGCGCGCCGACGCGGGCTTCGCGCTCCGTCACGCCGCTTCCGACCGCAACGACGACGCCGCAAGGCTCGTGCCCGGCGATCACCGGCTCGGCGCCGCGCGCAAACCCCGAGGTCGTATCGCCGGGCTTGAACGACGCACGATAGACATGCAGGTCGCTGCCGCACATCCCCGAGGCCTTGATCTCGAGCACGACGTCGCGCGCGCCGGGCGTCGGATCGGGAAAGTCGCGCAGTGCGAGCTTGCGGTCACCGAGAAACACGACCCCTTTCATGCGACTCCTCCGCTTTGGTTCGGCGCACCAGATTTCTAACTCAGTATAGATTGCGCGCTGCAGGGCGCGTTAGCCACGCCTGCATTTTCCCTTTCAAAACCACATTTTCGGTCTATTGTCGCAAATCTGTCATGTCCCGCGCGCGTCGATTCGGCGCGATGGAGGTCGTGCACCAGAAATGTCCGGCACCGAACTGTTCGCCACCTTTCTCGGCAGCGTCGCGCTCCTGCTCTGGGGCGTGCGCATGGTGCGCACGGGCATGACGCGCGCGTTCGGCGCAACCTTGCGCCAGATCGTCGCGACCTCCACGAGAACCTGGCCGCGCGCGTTTCTTGCCGGCCTCGGCGTCACCGGCCTGCTGCAGAGCTCGACCGCCACCGCGGTGCTGCTCGCATCGTTCGCGGCGCGCGGGCTGGTCGTGCTGCCGATGGCGCTGGTGATGATGCTCGGGGCCAATATCGGCACCACCCTCACCGCGCAGGTGTTCGCCTTCGACGTGACCTGGCTGTGGACGCTCGCGGTCGGCGCCGGCGTGCTGCTGTTCACGCTCGCGGAGGGCGACAAGGCCAAGGCCATCGGGCGCATCGGCATCGGCTTCGGCCTGATGCTGCTATCGCTGATCCACCTGAAGACCGCAGCGGCCCCGCTCGAGCATTCGACCCTGTTCGCCTCACTGCTCGGCGGGCTCGCGGGCGACCCGTTCCTTGGATTCTTCGTCGCAGTCGCGCTCACCTGGCTGATGCATTCGAGCCTCACGATGGTGCTGTTCGTGATGGCGCTCGCCGCCGCCAACGTGCTGCCGCTGCCGCTTGCCTTCGCGATGGTGCTCGGCGCCAATGTCGGCGGGGCGATCGCGCCGTTCTCGGCCCTGATCGGCGCAGCTCCGGCCGGCCGCCGCGTCGCGCTCGGCAATCTGGCGATGCGCCTAGTGGTGGCGCTTCCGTTTCTATTCCTGCTCACGCCCTCGCTGGCGCTCTCGAAGCTCCTGACGACGAGTAGCGGCCACCTCGTGCTCAACTTCCACACCGCGTTCAACGTCATTGCATCGCTTGCGCTTTTGCCGTTCGCCGGACTGGTCGCCAAGCTCGTGACGCGGCTGATCCCGGACCAGGTGGAGGCGGCCGACAGCGCGAAGCCGCGCCACCTCGATCCGAACGTGATCGACACGCCGTCCGAGGCGCTCGCCTGCGCGATGCGCGAGACGCTGAACATGGGCGACCGCGTCGCCGACATGCTGCGCCAGGCGCTCGTCGTGTTCGAGAAATCCGATCCGAAGCTGGTGAAGGAGGTCGAGAAGTCCGACAACGCCGTCGACCAGCTGCACGAGGCGATCAAGCTTTATCTGGTGAAGGTCTCGAAATCCGAGATGACCGACGAGGAGAGCCGGCGCTACGTCGAGATCATCACCTTCACGACCAACCTCGAGCATGTCGGCGACATCGTCGACAAGAACCTGATGGAGCTGGCGGCGAAGAAGATCAAGCATCGCTACGCCTTCTCGCCCGAAGGCCTTGACGAAATTCGCCGTTTCCACGGCCGCGTGATGGACAACATGCGGCTGGCCTTCAACGTGTTCGCGACCCGCGACGTGGTGCTGGCGCGCCGCCTGCTCGCCGAGAAGGCGACGACGCGCAGCGCCGAGCTTGCGGCGGCCGACAGCCACTTTGCGCGGCTGCGCGAGGGGCGACCGGAATCGATCGAGACGAGCGCGATCCATCTCGATGTGATGCGCGACCTGAAGCGCATCAACGGCCACCTCACCTCGGTCGCCTATCCGATCCT
>DATEKY010000619.1:0-2078 GCA_035277225.1 Xanthobacteraceae bacterium | reverse complement strand
GATCGACTCAAGCAGGCCCGTGCCGGCTTCCGACCACGGGCCGCGCAGGGCGACGTAGATCAGCCCCCCGCTGTAGATGCTCAGCGCGAGCGCGATCAGCATCAGCACCGCGCTGGCGAGGCCGAAAACGCCGCGCGAGATCACTTCCATCACGACGGTCATAGCCGCGATGGAACCCGCCAGCGGCCGGAAAGTTCCAGCGAAGGGAACTCAAATCACCGGGTCGGCCGGGGCGAGCGAGAGCGCGCGGGTGTCGACGGCGCGAGTCAGGCGATGGATGTCGCGGAAAATCCCGCCGAGCCAGCTGCGCAAGTCGGCGCGCTCGTCGAACGAAAGCGGCCCACCGCTCGCCTCGCGCGAGAGCGGCTCGCGCATCAGGTCGCTGAGCGAGAGGTGCATGTCATCGACGATATCGAGCACCTCCGAATCGAGCCATGGCAGCGTCATGCGCAACTCATAGCCCTCGAACGACTGATAGCCGGCGCTGCCGCGCGTGCGATCCTTCGCCTTGCCGAGAAACGCATTCTCGACCAGCACCAGTGCGCAATCCGCGAAGCGCTCGCGCAGCAGCCGTGCCGCCTCGTATGAATCGGCGTTCCGGTCGACAATATGGAAGATCACCGACCCGACTTGCCGTGCGTGCGCCTCGGCGGCGAAATCGCTCTCCTGCATCACCTTGAAGAATCGGCGCGCCGCGTGATGCGACACGTCGACGACGCGCGAGGCGGCCGAACGCGCCACCAGCGTGTCGAACAGGATCATCTGGTCGCGCACCTCGGTCAGGTCGACCACGATCGCATCGTCGGGGAACGCGCCGTGCAGCGTCCGCTCGGCGGCGTCGGTGTCGAACAGCGCCGGACGCCGGCCCGAGAGGATGAAATAGTCGGCGAGGACGCGCGCCAGCAGCGTCTTGCCGGCGCGGCCATGGAGCGAGGCGACGATCGCCGCCACGCTTCGATGTGGCGGGCTGCTCTGCGGATCAGGCCGCCGCGGCCGTTCGATCGTAGAGCCGGTCGAGAAGCCCGACGCGGTCGTATTCATCGCTGATGTGCCTGAGCCAGGTGCGGACATAGCCGCGCAGCACCAGCGAGTTGTTCACCTGCTGCCCGTTGGATTGCCGATTGGCGACGAAATCCGAGAACGGCACGCCGGAAAGCTCGACCTGCTCGTAGGCCATCTCGTTGAGCTTCGGGATGGTGACCTCGACCGCGTCCGCCGTGCCGCGGAAGTAGTTGCGGTAGATCGTCGGATTCCACTCGAAGAAGCTCGTATCGTTGATGAAGTTCTTCACGATGAAGTAGTGCTTGCCCTTCACGTAGGGCAGCACCTCGGCGATCTCGTCGAGCGAGGCGACCGACGAACCGACGACGTGCATCAGGCCGAAGTTGAATTCGCCCGCATCGACGAGATCGAAGAAGCCGACCTCGGTCAGCGTCTTCAGGGTCTCGTCGAGCAAACCGGCGCGGATGTCGATCACGCTGACCTTGATCTCGCTGGTGGCGAGCGTGTCGATCATCTTCATCTGGTCCGCGGCGGTCGTAATGTCGACCACTGCGGTGATGTCGGGATGGAAGCGCTGCAAGGTGCCGCGCGGGTGCTCGGCATCGAACGCGCGTACCAGCGTGTTCTTGGCCGCCAGATAATCCAGCACCGTGCGCGATACCGTCGTCTTGCCGACCCCGCCCTTGTCCGCACCCACCATGAGAACCACGGGCTTCATGGATTTCGCTCCTGTTGCTGCCTTGTCCGCCGTCAGGGGTTTCTTGCGAGTCGCCAAGCGCGATCCTCCCTGCTTCGGGACCCCGAAGGACCAATGTGCGTTGCCCCACACAAAACCGCGCGAGAGAATCCCGCCGTCCGCCACGAGGGACCGGACCGCCGCCCTTCCACGACGATCACAATCGAGGCGCCTTCCGCGCACCGGCGTGCCTTGCCGGTGATCCCGCACGAAAAACGCTCCGCTGTCAGCGAGCGGAATCTGATTGCGCAATGATGGCGGATTTCGGCCGAAAGATGGGAACTTGTAAGTTGTTCAGCGCATGTGGCGTTGAATTAAATTTGTCACGTTCCGACGCGCA
>DATEKY010000618.1:0-2092 GCA_035277225.1 Xanthobacteraceae bacterium | reverse complement strand
CGGGCGTATTCGCATCGCGCCACATCCCCTGCGCCTTGGCATAGGCCTCGACGAGCTTGACTTGCGCCGGGTCGCGCGCGGTCAGGGTGAGATAGCGGATCGTCTCGGCGTCGATCGGGAAGAAGCCGCAGGTCGCGCCGTATTCCGGCGCCATGTTGCCGATGGTGGCGCGATCCTCGACCGTGAGGTTGTCGAGGCCGGGGCCGAAGAACTCGACGAACTTGCCGACCACGCCGCGCTTGCGCAGCATCTGCGTGACGGTCAGCACGAGGTCGGTGGCGGTCACGCCTTCCTTGAGCTTGCCGGTGAGCTTGACGCCGATCACCTCGGGCAGAACCATCGAATAGGGTTGGCCGAGCATCGCGGCCTCGGCCTCGATGCCGCCGACGCCCCAGCCGAGCACCGCGAGCCCGTTCACCATCGTGGTGTGCGAGTCAGTCCCGACCAGCGTGTCGGGGTACGCGATCTCGGCGGTTACGTCCTTGCCATCGACCTTGACCTTCTCCTTGGTCGGGCTGGTCCACACCGTCTGCGAGAGATATTCGAGATTGACTTGGTGGCAGATGCCGGTTCCCGGAGGGACGACGCGGAAATTTTCGAACGAGCGCTGCGCCCATTTCAGGAATTTGTAGCGCTCCTGGTTCTGCGCGTACTCTTCGACAACGTTCTTCTTGAACGCGGTCGGCGTGCCAGCGAAATTCACGATCACGGAGTGATCGATCACCAGATCGACCGGAACCAGCGGATTGATCTTCGCCGGATCGCCGCCGAGCGTCTTCATCGCGTCGCGCATCGCCGCGAGATCGACCACCGCGGGCACGCCGGTGAAATCCTGCATCAGTACGCGCGCGGGGCGAAACGCAATCTCACGATCCGAGGTCTTCGCCTTGAGCCATTGCGCGAAGCCCTGGATGTCTTCTTTGGTGACGGTTCGCCCGTCTTCGTTGCGCAACAAATTTTCCAAAAGCACCTTCATGGAGAAAGGCAGGCGCGAAATTCCGCGCAATCCATGTTTCTCCGCCTCGGGAAGGCTGTAATAAACGTAGGTCTTGGCACCAACCACCAAGGTCTTGGCGCACTTGAAACTGTCGAGCGAGCTCATGACGGCCTTTTTCCCCTCGGAGCAGCCGGAGACGCCGAGTGCGCCGCCCAAAGGCTGTTCCGTCCAGCACTGGGCCGGCCACGTCGCGAAGTCCGCCGCCCCATGCAACGTACCGGCTTATAAGAGGTTTTTCCGTGGCCTGCTACAGACCGGAATGCCTCCAAGCCATGCGATTCGCACATTTTATTGCCCTGCCTCCGCGGCAGGCGCTGACCTAACGGCAGCAGTCTGACATGCTACGCCTGTCCGCGACCGGCCTTGGCTGCGTTCGCGGATTTCGCAGCGTATTCAATGACCTCGATCTACAGTTAGCATCCGGGGAAGCGTTGGCGCTGACCGGGCCGAACGGCGCCGGCAAGTCCTCGCTGCTCCGGCTGCTGGCGGGTCTGCTGCGCCCCGTCTCTGGCCGCGTCGCGTTCGAGGGCGACACGGATGAGCGGACCATCGCGGAGCGGGCGCATTATCTCGGCCATCTCGACGCCTTCAAGTCGGCGCTGACGGTTGGAGAAAATATCGAATTCTGGGTTCACTACTTGGGTGGCGCCCGGGACACCGCGCCCGCGCTCGCCGCGGTCGGGCTCGAGCAGCTTGCGCATCTGCCCGCCGCCTACCTGTCGGCGGGCCAGCGCCGGCGCCTGTCGCTGGCGCGGCTGATCGCGGTGTCGCGCCCGCTCTGGCTGCTCGACGAGCCGGCCTCGGCGCTCGATTCGGCTGGGCAGGAGATGCTGACCGGACTGATGCGGACGCATCTTGCGGGCGGCGGGATGATCGTCGCGGCGACGCACGGGCCGCTCGGTATCGACGCGAAGGAGCTGCGACTCGGGAGGGCCGCGTGAGCCCTCTCCCCGCGCTCCGATACCCTCCCCTCTTGAGGGAGAGGGTCGCCGCCGAAGGCGGCGGGGTGAGGGGTATCGCTGGCCGGCAAGAACCCTTCACCCGGCTCGCTTCGCTCGCCACCCTCTCCCACAAGGGGAGAGGGTGGCACCGAGC
>DATEKY010000617.1:0-17880 GCA_035277225.1 Xanthobacteraceae bacterium | reverse complement strand
CCGGGCGCGCTGCCGCCCCCGCCGCCGCGCAATCCGAGCGGCACCGGGTACCAGGGCCAGCAGATGGTGATGGCCCCGACCGCCACGCCGAAGGACGAGTACGACCTCGCTTACGGCTATGTTCTGCGCAAGGATTATGCGCTCGCCGAGGACTCGCTGCGCGCCTTCATCAAGAAGCATCCCGGCGACCGCCTGGTGTCGGACGCCAACTACTGGCTCGGCGAGACACTGTTCCAGCGCCAGCGCTATCGCGACGCCGCCGAGATCTTCCTCGAAGTCTCGACCAAGCACGACAAGTCGGGACGCGCGCCGGATTCGCTGCTGCGGCTCGGCCAGTCGCTCGCCGCGCTGAAGGAGAAGGAAGCGGCCTGCGCGACGCTCGCCGAGATACCGCGCAAATATCCGCGCGCGGGCGCGAACGTGAAGCAGTCGGCCGAGCGCGAGCAGAAGCGCGTCGGCTGCCTGTAGGCTTTGACCCGCCATCGCATTCCTGTGATTACTGAAATCGCCCGCATCCGTGGGCGATGGACGGTGTCGTGCGCGACGACGATCCCATTTCCGAAGACGAAGCGGCGGCGTCGCTCGACCCGCTGACACCCTGTGCGGCGCCGGTGCTTGCCGTCTCGGGCGGCCCCGATTCCACGGCGCTGCTGTGGCTCATGGCGCGCTGGCGCGACGGCTTGACGCGCGCGCCGAAGCTGGTTGCCGTGACGGTGGACCATGGCTTGCGCGCAGAATCGGCGGGCGAGGCACGCGCCGTCGGTGAACTCGCCGCGCGGCTGGGGGTCGAGCACCACACGCTGTCCTGGTCGGGGCGCAAGCCGACCACCGGCATCCAGGCGGCGGCCCGCGAGGCGCGCTACCGGCTGCTCCTCACGGCCGTGGGCAAATGGGGTGATGGTGTCCTGCTGACCGGGCATACGCTCGACGATCAGGCCGAAACCGTCCTGTTCCGGATGATGCGGGGCAGCGGCGTCGATGGCCTCGGTGGAATGGAGCCTGTCGGTCCCGTGCCGGTGTCCGAGGCCCCCGATGTGGCACTCATTCGGCCGCTGCTGACGTTTCCCAAGACGCGGCTGATCGCGACCCTCCAGGCCGCGAATGTTCCGTATGCCGCCGATCCCTCCAACGAGGATCCGCGATTCGCCAGGCCACGGTTGCGCACGCTCATGCCGCTGCTGGCGGCCGAAGGCTTGACGGCCGAGCGCCTGGGCCTGCTTGCAACAAGGATGCGGCGCGTCGAGGACGCTTTGTCCGAGTTCGTCGATCAGGCGCAACTTGGCTTCGGCCTCGGCCCGAGAACCAAGGGACGCATCATCCTGGATGCAGAGCTGTTCTTCGCCCTGCCCGGCGAAATCGCCCTCCGGCTGCTGCAACGCATCGTCAATACGCTTGGAGACGAAGGCCCGGCCGAGCTGGGGCAACTCGAAACGCTCGTCGGACAGCTGGAGCGGGCGGGGCTCGGTATCCTGGAGCGTGGGGCCGCCGATCCAATTCGCCGCACCCTTGCGGGCGCCTTGGTGACCCTTTCGGGCAAGAATATCACCGTCGAGCGGGCCCCGCCGCGCCGGACTGGCGCAAAAAGCAGCAACCATCGGGGCAAAGCGGCGTTCACCAAGCCTCGGTAGAATGACGCAGATTCGGCCAATTCCCTTGGCAGAAGCGGTGCACGAACCTATCTTGTCTCACGGTGGGACGCGGACAACCGCGGGTCACGGCAATTCCGTCAACAGGCCGCAGGGTACCGTTCCGGTGTCCGAAAGGTCTCTTAAGGACTTGGGATGAACGCGAACCTGCGCAATTTCGCCCTCTGGGTGATCATCGTCCTCCTCCTGCTCGCGCTTTTCACGCTGTTCCAGAACCCGGGCACGCGTTCGTCCGCCCAGGATATCTCGTTCTCGACGCTCCTGACCGAGGTCGAAAACGGCCGCGTGCGCGACGTGACCATTCAGGGCCCCGAGATCCACGGCACCTACACCAACGGCGGCGCCTTCAACACCTATGCGCCGAACGATCCGAGCCTGGTGCAGCGGCTCTACGGCAAGGGCGTGCAGATCACGGCGCGCGCGCCGGGCGACAACGTTCCGTGGTTTGTCTCGCTGCTGGTTTCGTGGCTGCCCTTCATCGCGCTGATCGGCGTATGGATATTCCTGTCGCGCCAGATGCAGGGCGGCGCCGGCAAGGCGATGGGCTTCGGCAAGTCGCGCGCGAAACTGCTCACCGAGGCGCACGGCCGCGTCACCTTCGAGGATGTCGCGGGCGTCGACGAGGCGAAGCAGGACCTGCAGGAAATCGTCGAGTTCCTGCGCGACCCGGGCAAGTTCCAGCGCCTCGGCGGCAAGATCCCGCGCGGCGTGCTGCTGGTCGGCCCGCCCGGCACCGGCAAGACGCTGATCGCGCGCGCGGTCGCGGGCGAGGCGAACGTGCCGTTCTTCACCATTTCGGGCTCCGACTTCGTCGAGATGTTCGTCGGCGTCGGCGCATCGCGCGTGCGCGACATGTTCGAGCAGGCGAAGAAGAACGCGCCCTGCATCATCTTCATCGACGAAATCGACGCGGTCGGCCGTCATCGCGGCGCCGGTTTGGGCGGCGGTAACGACGAGCGCGAGCAGACGCTCAACCAGTTGCTGGTCGAGATGGACGGCTTCGAGGCGAACGAAGGCATCATCCTGATCGCCGCCACCAACCGCCCCGACGTGCTCGATCCCGCGCTGCTGCGTCCCGGCCGCTTCGACCGCCAGGTGATCGTGCCGAACCCGGACGTGGTCGGCCGCGAGCAGATCCTGAAGGTCCATGTGCGCAAGGTGCCGCTTGCGCCCGACGTGAACCTGCGCACCATCGCGCGCGGCACGCCCGGCTTCTCCGGCGCGGACCTCGCGAACCTGATCAACGAAGCGGCGCTGATGGCGGCGCGGCGCAACAAGCGCATGGTCACGCAGGCCGAGTTCGAGGACGCCAAGGACAAGGTGATGATGGGCGCCGAGCGCAAGTCGCTCGTGATGACCGAGGAGGAGAAGCTGCTGACCGCCTACCACGAAGGCGGCCACGCGATCCTGGCGCTCAACGTCAAGGCCACCGACCCGGTGCACAAGGCGACGATCATTCCGCGCGGCCGCGCGCTCGGCATGGTGATGCAGCTCCCCGAACGCGACAAGCTCTCGATGAGCTACGAGCAGATGACCTCGCGCCTCGTCATCATGATGGGCGGCCGGGTGGCCGAAGAGATGACCTTCGGCGCCGACCGCGTGACCTCCGGCGCGCAGTCCGACATCGAGCAGGCGACGCGTCTCGCCCGCATGATGGTCACCCGCTGGGGCTTCTCCAAGGAGCTCGGCGCCGTGTCCTACGGCGAGAACCAGGACGAGGTGTTCCTCGGCATGTCGGTGGCGCGCACGCAGAACGTGTCCGAGGCGACCGCGCAGAAGATCGACCAGGAAATCCGCCGGCTGGTGGAGGAGGGACACTCCGAAGCGCGCCGCATCCTGGAAGAGAAGCGCGCCGACCTCGAGATCCTGGCCAAGGGCCTGCTGGAATTCGAGACGCTCTCGGGCGACGAGATCAAGGACCTGCTCGAGGGCAAGCGTCCGGTGCGCGAGTCGGTGATCGAGCCGGCAACGCCGCGTTCTTCCGCGGTGCCGTCCGCCGGCAAGGGCCGTCCGCCGCGTCCCGACGCGCCGCTCGACCCGCAGCCTCAGCCGCAGGCGTAGCGACCGGCCAAATACAAAAACGCCCGCCGATCCGGCGGGCGTTTTTCGTTTGCGCAATGCGCTACGGCGCCGCGCCCAATTCCTGCAGCGCGGTCTCGAGCTGCTTCTTGCGCGCGTCGCTCGGCTTCAGCGTCAGCCCCTTGCGCAGGTCGGCGATGGCGTCGTCGTTGCGGCTGAGCGCGCGCATCACGGCAGCGCGCTGCGCGTAGTTCGCCGCCTCGTTCGGATTGAGATTGACCGCCTCGTCGGCGTCGCGCAGCGCCGCCAGCCGGTCGTTCTTCTTCAACGACGACTCGGAGCGGCGCAAATAGGCGGCCTCCGACTTCGGATTGATCCGGATCACCTCGGAATAGTCCGCGATGGCGCGATCGTGGTCGCCCTGGTCGCGGTAGACGTTACCGCGATTGAGGTAGGCGAGGGCGAACTGCGGATCGGAGCGGATCGCGTTGGTATAGTCCGCGAGCGCCAGGCTGACGTCATTGCGCTGGCGGTTGATCACGCCGCGGATGTTGTAGGCGCGCGCGTAGTTCGGATTGATGCGCAGCGCCTCGGTGAGGTCGGCGATGGCGCGGTCCTGGTCGCCCTTGTCGTCCCATGCGTCGCCGCGGTTGGCGTACATGATGGCCGACTTCGGATCGTAGCGGATCGCCTCGGTGAAATCCGCGATGGCGCGGTCGAGATCGCCCTTCTTCTTCCACACCACGCCGCGCACGTTGTAGGCGCGCGCATATTTCGGATCGATCCGGATCGCCTGGTCGAGGTCCGCGACGGCGCGGTTGTGATCGCCCTTGTCGTCCCAGACGTCGCCGCGATTGGCGTAGGCGAGCGCGAATTTCGCATCGAGCTTGATCGCCTCGTTGTAGTCCGAGATGGCGCGGTCGAGGTCGCCCTTGTCCTTCCAGATGTTGCCGCGGTTGTTGAACGCCTTGGGGTATTTCGGATTGATCCGGATCGACTCGTTGTAGTCGGCGAGCGCGGAGTCCGAGTCGTCCTTCTGACGATAGGAGATGGCGCGGTTGTAGTAGGTGACGGCGAGGTCGGCGCCCTTGGTCTTGCCCGCCTTGATGATGCGCGTGCAGGCCTCGATCGAGGCGTCTGCGGCGGCGTTTTCGTCCTTGCAGACGCTCCAGTCGTCGGCCGGCGCGGCGCAGGCAAGCCCGGCCGTCAGGCAGATCACGGCGGCAAGGGCTGCGCGGCGCATGGCGGAACCTCTCCGGTGGTTCGGGCGGCATGGTAGGGTCGACCCCGATGACCGGCAACCGATTGATTCGCCCGCGTTAATGCTCTCACAATTTTTGCAGGCTTTCGTTAGACGTTCGCCGTAATATCCGCGCGCGCCGCAAGGCGCCAAAACCAGAAGACCGCAAGGTCCGCAACCGCTGAGGGGATTGATGGCTCGCAGGTATTTCGGCACCGACGGCATCCGCGGCCGGGCCAACGGGGTGATCACGCCGGAACTCGCCTTGAAGGTGGGCCAGGCGGTCGGCCTGACGTTCCAGAAGGGCGAGCACCGCCACCGCGTGCTGATCGGCAAGGACACGCGCCTGTCCGGCTACATGATCGAGAACGCGCTGACTGCGGGCTTCACCTCGGTCGGCATGGACGTGCTGCTCACCGGTCCGATCCCGACGCCCGGCGTTGCGATGCTGACCCGCTCGATGCGCGCCGATTTGGGCGTGATGATCTCGGCCTCGCACAACCCGTTCGACGACAACGGCATCAAGCTGTTCGGCCCGGACGGCTACAAGCTCTCCGACGAGATCGAGAAGCAGATCGAGGAGCTGATCGACAGCGATCTCGCCAAGCGCCTGTCCGACGCGCGGAAGATCGGGCGCGCCAAGCGCATCGACGGCGTGCAGGACCGCTACATCGAATTCGCCAAGCGCACGCTGCCGCGCGCGATGGAGCTGGACGGCATGCGAATCGTGATCGACTGCGCCAATGGCGCCGGCTATCGCGTCGCACCGGCCGCGCTATGGGAGCTCGGCGCCGAAGTGTTCTCGCTCGGGGTCGAGCCGGACGGCTTCAACATCAACAAGGACGTCGGCTCGACCGCGCCGACGGCACTGGTGCAGAAGGTCAGGGAGATGCGCGCCGACATCGGCATCGCGCTCGACGGCGACGCCGACCGCGTGGTGATCGTGGACGAGAAGGGCCGGGTGGTCGACGGCGATCAGCTGCTCGCCGTGGTGGCGGAAAGCTGGCTGGAAGACCGCAGGCTGGCGAAGCCGACCGTGGTCGCGACGATCATGTCCAATCTCGGGCTGGAGCGTCACCTGAAAGGGATCGGGCTCGCGCTCGCGCGCACCCCGGTCGGCGACCGCTACGTGCTCGAGCACATGCGCGAGGGCGGTTTCAATCTCGGCGGCGAGCCCTCCGGCCACATCATCATGTCGGACTATGCCACCACCGGCGACGGTTTCGTGGCGGCGCTGCAGGTGCTCGCCGTGGTGAAGAAGCACGGCCGCCCGGTGTCGGAGGTGTGTCACCGCTTCGACCCGCTGCCGCAGGTGATGAAGAACGTGCGCTACGCGGCCGGCAAGCCGCTCGAGGATGCCAAGGTGAAAAGCGCGATCGAGGACGCCGTGCAGCGGCTCGACGGGCAGGGCCGGCTCGTCATCCGCGCCTCGGGCACCGAGCCGGTGATCCGCGTGATGGCCGAGGGCGAGAACCAGCCGTTCATCGAGGAAGTGGTCGACGGCATCGTGGCGGCGCTGACCAAGGCAGCGGCGTAACGCTCGCCGGGCCACGCTCCGCTTCGTCATCGAAGCAATTAAACTTGTGCCGATCCGCCGAGCGGCCGAATCCGGTTGACACGCTCTTGGGTTGAAATAGCCTTGCGCAACCGACCGATGATCGGAGAGCCGGCATGGCGGGCGATCGAGCGCCGATCCGCTGCCGTCGTGTGCTGCCTGACGCGCGGCGTGCGCGCGCGGCGGGTGCTCCGTCATGACGCCGCAATCGAATTTTCTCGTCATCGCGGTCATCAAGCCTGAGGCGCGCAAGACGCTCGAGCGCCTTCTCGGGGACATGAACCGCGAGGTCCCGCCGGATATCCCCGACACCGGCATGGCCGACCCGGATAACAAGCATCTCCCATTTGGCCAGTTCGGCGCGCTGCATTTTGCCCGCTTCGTCATCGTCGAGGACCACACGCTCGACGATTTCCGCTGCCTCCGCATGGAGGTGCCGAAGTATCCCATCACGCTGGCGTTTCTCGGCGATGTCGACGGCGGGAGGGACCGGTTTCTCGCCGACCTTGCCGACAACGCGACGGCGGCGGCCGGGTTGCGCGAGGTCTTTGCCTGCTGCGAGGACTTCGATCCCGCAACGACCGACCTGCTCGCGTGGATGAAGCGGAATTCGGTGACGCCGGCGGCCTCCTATGTGAACTGGATCGGCCGCACGGTGCGGCAGATCCATGCCGAGGAAAAGCTGCGCAGCGCGCTGCAGGGCGAACTGGCGAGCTATGCGCGCGCCCATCCGGGCGCCGGAGACGACCTGCGCGGCGTCCGGCGCCATCTTCAGCGGTTTGCCGACGAGCAGCACCGCGACCTGATCTTCCGTCCCGATCCGACGCCGGTCGGCTGGTGGATCTGCAACTGGCTGCACTACGCGATCATTCCGGTGCTGCTGCTGCTGCCATGGGCACTTGCCGTCCCGTTCATCCTGCCGCTGACCTTTTGGGGCACCTACATCCTCGTCCTGTTCGTTCCGCTCTCGCTGATCGCGTTCGTCTGGTTGTTGTTCAGGTCGCGCGTCACCTTCGCGCCGCTTGCCGCACTGGGACTGATGTTCGTTGCGCTGATGCTGATGTGGTGGCCGCTGTTGGTGGCCGTGTCGGCGATCGTGCTGGTCGCGCTCGTGGTCTATCGCTGGTACGAGAAGACCGAGCCGGAGGTCGTGCGCAAGCCGGACGATGAACGCGAGACCCCGCTCGCCAACCTGGAGGACCACGACGTCACCAACCAGTTTACCGTCGTGGGCAGCATCAAGCCGAGTGCGTTCCGGCGCGGCATGTTCACTCTCATCCTGTGGCTTACCCACTATGCGGCGCGGCACATCTTCAATCGCGGCTACCTGTCGCGCATCCGCACCATCCACGCGGCGCACTGGACATTCCTCGACGACAAGCGGCGCGTGCTCTTTGTCAGCAATTACGACGGCAGCCGTCACGCCTACATGGACGATTTCATCAACAAGACCGGATGGGGGCTCAACATCATCTTCAGCTGCGGCATCGCCTATCCGCGCACGCGCTGGCTGATCAAGGACGGCTCGAAGAACGAGCTGCGCTTCAAGGACACCAACCGGCGGCACCAGATCCCGACGCAGGTCTGGTACAAGGCGTACCCCGGCCTCACGGCGTTCGACCTCGCGCGCAACACGCGCGTGCGCAAGGGCCTGCAGCGGCGCTGGATGTTCAGGTCCGGCATCCGCGCCTGGCTGCGCGATCTGTAGGGGGCCGGAATGGAATTCTCCGACGTCGACTATCGCGACATCCAGGGGCTGGTCCGTTTCGCCCACGCGCACCTGCCGGAAGCGCGCTTTCGCGTGCTGGAGATCGCCGACAGCGCCGCAGCGCGCGCATGGATCACAAGCGTCGCCGACCGCGTCACGCACGCGCATGCCGGCGACAAGCCGAAACGTGCCCTGCAGATCGCGTTCACGTGCGAGGCGCTTGCCAGCCTCGGCGTGCCGCTCGCGATGCTCGCCGCGTTCTCGCTGGAATTCAGAAAGGGGATGCCGGAGCGCAATCGGGCGCGCCGCCTCGGCGACGTCAAAGACAATGCGCCGGCCGAGTGGCAATGGGGCGCCAAGGAGAGCGCCGCCTATGTCCTGATCATGACCTATGCGGAGACAGACAAGCTTGGCGGTTGGGAAAGCGAGCTGGAGGGGCCGCATTGGAAGGCGGCGTTCCATCATCCCGGCCGGGATTTGAGGGCGACACGGACCGACGATCTCGAGCCGTTCGGCTTCGTCGACGGCGTGAGCCAACCCGCAATCGACTGGGATCAGCACAATTCCGCGCGGCTGCGCACCACGACCGAATACACCAACCTCTCGGCGGTCGGCGAATTCGTGCTCGGCTATCCGAACGAATACGGCCGATACACCGACCGCCCGCTGGTCGACGCACATGATGCACGCGCTGCCGTGCTGCCGCTGGCGGAAGACCAGCCGGGCATGTGCGACTTCGGCCGCAACGGGACGTTTCTGGTGCTGCGCGATCTCGAACAGGACATCGACGGCTTCAACGATTTCGTCGCGAAGAACGCGCCGGCGGGCGCGCCGCAGGGGCGCAAGCTGAGAGCGAAGATGTCCGGGCGCGTGCCCGCCGACATCCCGCTCAACCCTCCCTGGCCGTCCGGCGCTCCGCCGCAAGACCCGAACAAGGGACATTTCCCGCAAGGGCGTCCGCCCTGGCGCGACCCTTACGCGCACGACAATCCGAACCAGCTGCTTCCGGCGGGCGCTCCGATCACGCCGATCGGCGACGCGCCGATCGACGGGGTCGGTCCGCACCTGAAGGACATCTGGCTCGACCAGTTCACCTTCAAGAAGGATGCCGACGGCGCGGCCTGTCCGTATGGGGCGCATATTCGCCGCGCCAACCCGCGCAACGCGGACTTGCCCGAAGGGACGAGCGGGTTTTTTCAACGTGTGCTGCGTATCCTCGGCTTCGGCAGCCGGCATCCGCACGACGACCTGATCTCGTCCACCCGCTTCCACCGCATCATCCGGCGTGGCCGCGCGCACCCCAAAGGGCTCTACTTCGTCTGCCTCAATGCCAACATCGCGCGGCAGTTCGAGTTCGTGCAGGCGTCATGGATCGCGAATGCGAAGTTCAACGGCGTTGACGAGGACGATCCGCTGCTCGGCGTGCGCGCTCCCCTGTTTTCAGGCGCCGCGGTGGACACCTTCACGCAGCGGGAGGACAGCGGCATACCGTGCCGGATTCGCGGCCTGCCGCAGTTCGTGACGATGCGGGGCGGGGCCTATTTCTTCCTGCCGGGAATCCGGGCGCTGCGCTATATCGCCGGCGGTTAGGGGGTCGGCCGTGCGGGCGGCCCGGAGAACACTTCGTTTCCGGTCGGTTCGATATGCGGCGTGCCGTTCATGGTCTGGCGCAGCCGGCGCAATTCCCAGTACATCCGTCGCCGCGCGCGGCTCTGGTTGCCGAGCGGGCGGTGCTCGGCGATGCAGTGCCACGGCGTGTAGGACAGGTTCTTGGCGAAATCGAACTGCGGCTGCGAGTCGAAGACCTGCTTCGGCATGTGCAGGGTCGCGACCGTCACGTAACGCGACAGCTTTTCGGGCCAGCGCACGCCCGCATGTTCGATCGGCATGCGGAACGCGTCGGTCTGGCGCTGGATCATGAAATCGAACTCGATGTCCTGCGCGGCGAGCGTCCGCATCATCGCCTCGCGCAGATAGATCCGCGAGGTGTAGAACGGCAGACCGGGAATCCAGCTTCGCTTCGGAATGCGCGGGCGCACCGAATACATCATCGCCTGGTCCTTGCCGTCGTGCTGGCCGAGGAGATACGGCACGCAGCTCCAGTAACGCGCCTCGAGCGGGCTCGTCTGCGTCTCGTTCCACAATCCCTGCATGATGAAATCGAGGAAGTGCTGCAAGCCCGTGCGGAGAAAGTAGAGGATCGGCGTTCCGCGCAGCACGTAGGCCTGCAACAGGGCGTTGGAGGCGATGTCGGGCGTGACGAAGGCCGGCGTGCTCACCATGATGAAATCTTGCGTGGTGGTCTCGTCCTCCATCAGCTTCTCGCCTTCGACGCCGATCACCTTGATGGCGCAGCTGACGAAGCCGACGTCGTTGATGTCCTTCGGGATGTCGGGGCCGGGTCCGGAAAAGCGCACCCACGCCTTGTAATCGCGCGGCGCGGCGAACACGCCCTTGCGCAGCTCGGGCGGCAGGTCGGCGTGAACCCTGAAGGTCGCCCTGACGATGCCGTGCGTCTTGGTGTTGCCGCCGCGCTCGTATTCGCCCGGCCGGTAGGCGCGGCGCATGTAGGTCGCGAACGTCTCGATGATCGAATCGTTCGCCGCGTCCTCGTTCGGCAGCAGCCGCTCCTCGGCGATCCGAAATCCTTCGTCGCGGCGCCGGCAGTTCATGATGTGCTGAACCAGGCAGGCAACCGGCTCGCGGAGAGCGAAATTGAAAGCCTGGCGGAAGCCGAATCGCTCGAACCGCCGCATCGCGTAAAGCACGAGATTCATGAAGCGCGAGAACGCGCGTTCGAACCAGTTGGGCGGCGGCAGCGTGATCATCGTGCGACGGTCTTGCGCGCCTGCTCGCCCGGCCAGCAGTCCTCTGCAACCGGCCCGCCGGCGGCGAAGGCCGGCCCGTCGCGGTTTGCCACCTCGGCGTTGAAGAGCGTGAAGTTGAGCAGGAACATGCGGTTGGTGTAGGCGCGCCCGAGATAGAAGCCGGGGCGGATCATGCGGATCTCGTCGCGGATGCGCAGGCCGCCGCGCCCGGCGAGGCTGTCGGGACTCTTGCGGTAACCTTCGATCTCGTCGCCGTAGTGGTAGTCGACGATGACCGACTCGCGCCGGCCGTCCACCAGGCTCTGCCCGCAGTAAAGTTTTGCCGGAAACAGCAGCCAGACCGTGTCGCGCCGGAACAGGCGTCCGAGCGGCCCCTGACGCGGCACCGTCGTTTTCAGCACCGTTTCCTGATCGTCGGTGAGCGCGACGATCGCCGGCTTGTTCTCGATCATGTTGCGCAGGATGCGCTGGTCGCGGAAGAACACCTTGCCCTTCCACAGATCGTGGCCGATCGCCTCCAGCTTCTCGATCCCGACACCGGCCAGGCGTCCCTCGAGGCCGCCGAGAATCTGCTGCAGCCGCGGGCGCAGGTCGGCCTTCGGCGTGATCCGGTCGCCGAGCGCAAAGAACAGGGTGCCGGCGTGCTGGCCGTCGGGAATCGGCCCGGCCGTCAGGCGGCCGTAAAGCTGGTCGACCTTCTCCTGCGTGAGCTTGGCGACGTTCTCCGGCGTGATGCTCATCAGGTGCTGGCGCGTCAGCGGAACATCGTTCTCGACGCGCGCGAAATCGATGCGGAATTTCTTCGCCGGATTGTCCGGGTCCTTCAGCGTCGTATCCTCGATGGGCGCAAAGGGGATATTCGGCTGGGCGCCGGCCGTCACGGCCGTGCCGATGAGAAGCAGAGCGGCGAGTGCAAGGCTCGTTCGGGATGCCATCATGGTGTCCCCCTACAGCGTCGCCAGGAAGGCGATGAGCGCCTGCTTCTCGCGGTCGGAGAGGTTGGTGCCGAACGGGTGGCCTGCGTTTTCCACCCGCCCGAGCACGTTCGAATAGAACGTCTGGATGAACGCGGCTTCCGGTCCCGTGATGTCGTAGGTGAAATTCCCGCGCCGCGCCGCCAGCAGCACGAGGCCGAGGCGCCGCAGGCCTGCGGTCAGCTCGGCGAGGCGCGCCGGCGTCAGGATGCCGTTGTATTTCGCCGCGAGCCTGGCGGGATCGCGCTTCATCAGCACGACGTCCTGCAACAGGTCCTTGTAGCGCAGGCTGTTGATCAGGATCGCGGGCGATCCCTTCGGCAGCTTGATCGAGAAGCTGTCGAACTCGATCGGCCCGAGCTTTACCCCCGATGCGAGGTCCACGATGATGTCGCGGTCGACCAGGTTCACCTTGCGGCCGCGCTTGGCCGGATTGAGCAGCTGGTCCATCGATTGTTTGAACAGCTGGTAGCGGCCGTCCACGCTGGTTGCGAACGGCACGCAGGGCGGCGGGTTCGCGACCGGCTTGTCGTTGTCGTCGACATAGGGCGACGAATAGAAGTCGATCTCCGTGTTGGCGGGCTTGCCGCACACTTCCGGTCCGATCGCGTTGTTCAGCATGAACGGCGCATAGGCCCAGACGCTGAGCAGCGAGGGCGGGCGGTAGTAGCCGCGTCCGCCGCCCTTCATCACTTCCACCACGGCGGGATCGGCCGGGCGCTGCTGCACCTCGCGCGAGGCGTATTGGGCCCATACGCGGGTTGCCATGTGATTGGAGTGCATCGCGCGTCCCGCGTAGGTGCCGACGCGGCTCGCGAAGATCGGTTTCTCGTTGCTGAGGAAATCAAGCCGCAGCGTCGGATCGGCCGGGTCGGTGACGCGGAAGTTCGTGCTTTCCGACGGGTTCGCCTGGCTCGAATGGCATCCGGCGCAGGTGCGTCCGAACACCTTCGCGCCGAGCCCGACCGAGCCGGCGCCGAACTCCTGATCGAGCTGCGCATCGAGCGCCTCGGATGTGACGCCGCGCGCCTTGGCGAGGTCGGGCGGGCGCGCGGTCAGGAAGAAATCGACCACGTTGTCGAGACGGTCCTCGATCGCGCGGAAGCTCGCGCAGTCGCGGCGGCACTGGCCGATGTCGAGCGGGGTCTGGCCGTAATTGCGCTGCGCCGGATCGATCGCGCGCAAATCCGGAAGGTGATTGAGCCAGCACTGCTCGGCGCACGAGCCGATGTTGAAATAGACGCGCTGAATCGCCTCCGCCGCCCCGATCGAGTCCTCGCCGCCCTTCAGGATGCTCTGCACCATCTCGCGCTGTTCGCTGCGCTGCCAGCACTTGCCGGGCTTTTCCGGCTCGCACCAGCAGGTGGCGGCGCCGCCCGGGCACTGCGCGGCCTTGCGCCATTTCGTGACGGTGTTGGGAAAAACCGGCCGGCGCGCGAAGTTGAAGATCGCGTTCATCGTCCCCGGATTGGAGACGGTGTCCATCGGCAGCGCCGAGGTATCGACCGTGCCGGGGCGCGTGCGCGCGATCAGCTGCCACTCGAGCAGATGCTGCGACATGCCGGAGGCGAGGATCTGCGAGATGCGGCTGTACTGATTGCCGACCAGGCCGTCGATGTTCTCCCATTTGGGATTGCTCGCATCGGCCGGCGGCTTCACCGGATCGTAGGAGATGTGGCAGGCGCCGCACGACATGCCGATGCGGAACGGCGGCTCGATCGATCCGTCGAACAGCCGGTTGGTGCGCGAGTCCCCGTCGCTCTGGTCGCCCGACAGGAACTTGCCGTACGCCTCCCAGGTGCCGAGCGAGCCGTTGAGCTTGCGCCATTTTTCCGCGTCGAAACGCGGATTGGGGAATTTGCGCAAGCCGAGCGCGCCGGTCGAGGTGCCGAACAGCAGGTCGCAGGGGTTCTGCCGCTGATCCTTCGCGCCGTGCGGCGTGGTCGTGTCGAACGGCGCGTCCTTAAAGTCGCAGGCGGGATCGCGATAGCCGGCGCGACCGACGAATTTCAGGAGCTCCTCGTCGCCCTTGCAGTATTGGAAGCCGTAGGTCTCCTCCAGCGAACGTGCCGGGCAGTCCGGGTCGCCGGGAACGCAGCAGTCCGGATCGGGCGTCACGCCCCATCCGGGGAACAGGTCGCGCTTGTTCTTCGCGGCGAGGATTCTGAACCAGTCGATGCCGCCGCCGAGCCGCTGCGGGTAGGAATAGGTGTAGAACCGGTCGTTGAAGGCGGTGGCGAAGAACCAGATTTCACGCCCCGCGCGCGCCGACGGCGAATACTGCGCGTCCTGTGCGGCGTAGCCCGGATTGAGGCTGCTCTGCGCGTTGGCGCGGTTGGCGAAAATCGCCAACGCGAGCAGCAACAGGCATGTTCTCAGGACTATCTTCAGGCCGAGTGAGGCGCGCATCCGATCCTCCACGCTGACCGAGCGCAGTCTCGTCAGCTTTGAGGCTCGCCGACTGCGCAGGGCCGTCTGGTTGCCGGTAAAATTTTATGCGTCCTGTGGCTGAGTGAAACACATCGCGCTGGCTTCGCCAAGACGGATGGCCGAGCGCATGGCGAACACGCCCTTTCGCGCTCCGTTGCGATTTGCCAGACTCGGGCGAACAACCGGGAGGTCGCACATGGCCTACGAGCTCAAAGAATTCATCGCCGACTGCCGCGCCATCCTGCAACGCGATCCTGGCCCCGCGGGCCGCGAGGACGTGCGCCAGCATCTCGAAAGGCTGCTCGCCAACAAGGACTTCGTCGCGGCAACCTGCGGCGACGACGTGCCGGGCGGCCTGAAGGTCCTCTACGAGGACAAGGAGCTCGGCTTCCAGGTGCTCGCCCACATCAACGACAAGGCGCGCAAGTCGCCGCCGCACGATCACGGCGCCTCATGGGCGATTTACGGGCAAGCGGCGAAGTACACCGAGATGATCGAGTGGGAGCGCGTCGGCGGCGACGACCAGCACGCCGAGCTGAAGGAAACGAAGCGCTATCGGCTCAATCCCGGACAGGCCGGCATCTATCAGGACGGGGCGATCCATTCGATCGACTATCCGGACCGCGCGCGCTTCATCCGCGTCACCGGCACCAATCTCGACAAGATCAAGCGCGTGCGCTTCGACCTTGCGACCGGCGAAGTGCACCAGATGACGCCGCAGCAGGCGACGTAAGCATGGCCGATGCGGTGAAGGTCGGCGCGGCGGCGCTGCGCGCGATGCTGCTCGACGGGGCCGAGCTTGCGCTCATCGACGTACGCGAGGAGCGCACTTTCTCGGAAAGCCACCTGCTGTTCGCGCGCTCGGTGCCGTTGAGCCGGCTCGAGCTGCGCATGGCGCGGCTGGTCCCGCGCAAGGCCACACGGATCGTGCTGGTCGACGACGGCGACGGCCTTGCGCAGCGCGCCGCCACGGTGCTCGGCAAGGCCGGCTATTCGGATGTCCGCATTCTCGACGGCGGCAATCCGGCGTGGAGCGCGGCGGGATTCGAGCTGTTCTCCGGCGTCAACGTGCCGAGCAAGGCGTTCGGCGAGTTCGTCGAGCACGAGAGCCACACGCCGAGCGTCTCGGCCGACGAGCTGCACGCGCTGATGCAGTCCGGCACCGACATGGTGGTGCTCGATAGCCGTCCCTATGACGAATATTCCAAGGTCTCGATTCCGACCGGCGTGAACGTGCCGGGCGCCGAACTGGTGCTGCGCATCCACGATATCGCGCCGAAGCCGGAAACTCTGGTCGTGGTCAACTGCGCCGGCCGCACGCGCAGCATCATCGGGGCGCAATCGCTGATCAACGCGGGTGTGCCGAACAAGGTCGTGGCGCTGCGCAATGGCACGATGGGCTGGAACCTGGCGGGCTTCACGCCGGACAGCGGCAAGGACAGGCGCGCGCCGGCGGTCTCGCACGGCGGGCTTGCCTGGGCCAAGGCTGCAGCGGAAAGCGTCGCCGGCAAGCTCGGCATCCGCAGCATCGATGAAGCGGCGCTCGCGCGCCTGCGCGCCGACGAGAGCCGCACGCTCTATCTGTTCGACGTCCGCGACCCGGCCGAATACGCCGCCGGGCATGCCGCGGGAGCGCTGTCGGCGCCGGGCGGGCAACTGGTGCAGGCGACCGATCAATATGTCGGGACGCTCGGCGCGCGCATCGTGTGCGTCGACGACAAAGAGGCGCGCGCGGTCATGACCGCATCGTGGCTGGTGCAGATGGGCTGGCGCGAGGTCTACGTGCTGGTCGCCGCGGGTGACGAAACGGGATTTCCGGCAAACCCAGTGCTCGGCGAAGCGCCGAATCATGCGGCGATCGATGCAGCGGCGCTGAACGAACTGTTGCTGCGCAGCGACGTGACGGTGGTCGACCTTTCGCTCAGCCGCCGCTACCAGGAGGCGCACATCCGTGGCGCATGGTTCGCGATCCGCGCGCGCCTGGCGCAGGCTCTCGTCAAGATCAAGCCGGGCGGCACGGTGGTGCTTACCTCGGAGGACGGCGTGCTCGCCGGTCTTGCGGTCGCGGATGCGCGCGTGCTCACGAAGGCGCCGGTGCGCTTTCTCGCGGGCGGCAATGCCGCCTGGCATGACGCCGGGTTTCCGCTGACCAGGGACGATCCGCACATGGCCGACGAGCCGGTCGATGCCTGGCTCAAGCCCTATGAGCGTCCGGACGGCGTGAAGCAGGCGATGGCGGATTATCTTGCGTGGGAGACCGACCTGCTGCCGCGCATCGCGCGCGACGGCTGCGCCAGGTTCATCCGATTCGATAGCCCTTGATTGCCACGTCGGCGATGTCGCCGGCGCGCGCCGGCCAGATGCGCGCGCGATTGTCCGCAATGTGCGCGAAGGCGCGGCGCAGCTGGCGCAGCCGGTGCGGCTGCCCGCTCACATGCGGATGCAAGGAAACCGCACAGACCAGTGCTGTGTCCTTCGCCTGTTCGAGCATCTCGTCGAACTGATCGACGATCAGGTCCGCGAACGCATCCGCCGTCATGCGCCGCACCACAATGGCGTTGGCATCATTGGCTTCCTGCGGGTACGGCACCGACAGCAGCGGCCCGGCGCGGGTCTGGAGCGCGACAGGCCGGTCGTCGTGGCACCAGTCGAGCACATAGTCGTAGCCCGCCTCTTTCAGCAGATCGGGCGTGACGTCGCTCTCGGAGATCCACGGCCCAAGCCAGCCGCGCGGCGGCTTGCCTTCCTGGCGCGCGATCTCGGCCGTTGCCTCGGCGATCAGCGCGCGTTCGTCCGTCTCCGGCATTTGCCCCTGCCGCTCGGCATTGGTGCGGCCATGCGCGGCGATTTCACAACCGGCCGCGCGAAACGCCGAGATCAATTCCGGACACACCTCGTAAATCCTCGAATTGACCAGCACCGTCAGCGGCAATTTCAGCGCGTTGCACAGCTCGAGAATGCGCCACGCGCCGACGCGGTTGCCGTAATCGAGCCAGGAGTAGTTCAGCACGTCCGGCGCGGGCGAGAGCGGCACGATCTCGTCGAGCATGCCGTCGCCGAACGAATACGCTTCGAGATTGAGCGCCACGTAGACGGCGAGCCCGTCGCCCTGGGGCCAGCGGAACGGCGGTGCTTCCGTGATCGGCCAATAGGGATAGCGGCCGTGCTGACGCAGGATCATGCGCGCTTGCCGAGCATCGCGGCGAGCGCGGGATCGAGCGCGCTCACCTGCCGCTCGCCCGGCGGCGCGTAGCTTCCGGTCGCGGGCTTGCGCGCGCCGATGCGCACCAGCGCCTCGGCCTGCGGGATCGCGCAGCGGATGCCGTCGAGCACCGGCACGCTCACGCGCTCCTCGATGCGGCGCGAAACGCCCGCCATCACGGCGCCGAGCAGGATGATGCTCTCGGCGCCGTCCTGTTCGATCAAGCCGCTCGCAGCGGCGACCAACTCGGCGTCGAGTGCCGAGTAGTCGCCCGGCTT
>DATEKY010000616.1:0-4710 GCA_035277225.1 Xanthobacteraceae bacterium | reverse complement strand
CTGTTCGTCGTGATGGCGTGGCTCTTCGTGCTGCTGCGCCTCGCGCACGCCTATATCCACACCACCTCGAACCATGTGCCGACGCGCTTCAAGGTGTTCGCCGTCGGCATGCTGGTGCTGCTGGTGATGTGGCTCATCTTCGCCGTGCGCGTCCTCATCGCATGATGCCGAAAAGCCGGAACCGCTTTTCGGACATGATCATGTGTCTGAAAAGATCATGACGCCTGCTGCCCGTCTTTCCGCCGCCATCGAAGTCCTCGCCGATATCGCGCAGCGCCGCCGCCCGGCCGCGCAGGCGCTGAAGGACTGGGGTCTGTCGCATCGCTTCGCCGGATCGGGCGACCGCGCCGCCATCGCCGGGCTCACCTACGACGCGCTGCGCCGCCGCGCCTCCTCGGCCTGGATCATGGGCGCGGACACCCCGCGCGCGGTGCTGCTCGGCATGCTGCGCCACGAGCGCGGGCTCGACCCCGACGCGATCGCCAAGCTGTGCGACGGCGGCCGCTTCGCGCCCGAACCGGTGAGCGACGACGAGCACGCGCGCCTGCGCGCCGCGAGCCTGGAGGGCGCGCCGCCGCATGTGGCCGGCGATTATCCCGAATGGCTCGATGACAAGCTCGCCGCGGCGTTCGGCGATGACCGCGCCGCCGAAGGCGCCGCGCTGTCGTCGCGCGCCCCGCTCGACCTGCGCGTCAACACGCTGAAGGGGGACCGCGGCGAGGCGGCCGACGGCCTCGACGAGTTCAAGCCGCAGGACACGCGCTGGTCGCCCTGGGGCCTGCGCATCGTCGTCGCGCCCGACGCCAAAAGCCCGGCGATCCATGCCGAGCCCGCGTTCCTCAAAGGCCGCATCGAGATCCAGGACGAGGGCTCGCAGCTCGCCGCGCTGCTGACCGGCGCCAGGCCGGGCGAGCAGGTGATCGACCTGTGCGCCGGCGCCGGCGGCAAGACGCTGGCGCTCGCCGCAATGATGCAGGACCGCGGGCAGCTCTATGCGACCGACAGCGACAAGCGCCGCCTCGCGCCGATCCATGAGCGCCTCGAGCGGTCGGGCGCGCGCAACGTGCAGGTGCGCACGCCGCGCGGCGATGCCGAGATCCTGAGCGATCTCACCGGCCACACCGATCTTGTGCTGATCGATGCACCCTGCACCGGCACCGGCGCGTGGCGCCGCAACCCGGACGCCAAGTGGCGCGTGCGCCCCGGCGCGCTCGCCGAGCGGCTCAAGGACCAGGCCGAAACGCTCGACCGTGCGGTGCCGCTGGTGAAGCGCGGCGGCCGCATCGCCTACGTCACCTGCTCGGTGCTCGACGACGAGAACGGCGCGCAGGTTAAAGCCTTCGTGGCGCGTCACCCGCAATTCTCGGTCCAGCCGCCGGCCGAGGTGATGACGCAGGCGCTCGGCGAGCGCGCTTTTCTGTTCCGCCGGGCCGTGTTGCTTTCGGACCACGGCCTGCTGATGACACCGCGCCGCACCGACACCGACGGATTTTTCGTGAGCCTGTTAAGCAGGACCGGCTAAACTCGCCACGATGGCACGGACCCGAATCCCCTCATTGATCCTGATCGCCGCCCTGTTCTGGGCCGGCCCCGCCGCCGCGCAGGACGAAAGCGACCTGGTCGAAGACCCGTCCTTCCTGCGTGTCACCATCAGCGAGCGCACGGTGCGGCTCGAAGCGCTGGTGGTGAAGCGCAAGAACGCCGAGGGGAAACTTCCGGTCGCGCTGATCGCGCACGGCAAGCCGGCGACCGAGGGGCGCATGCTCGACGATCGCGCGATCCAGTATGTCCGGCAGGCGCGCGATCTGGCGCGGCGCGGCTATCTCGCGGTGGTGACGATGCGGCGCGGCTTCGGCGCATCCGACGGGCCGGCGCCGGTGTCGCTCTCCTGCGCCAGTCCCTCGCTGCTCGGCCGCTTCGCCAGCGAGGCCGACGATCTGCAGGCAACGCTCGCGGCGGTCGCCAGGCGTCCCGATGCCGACGGCACGCGCATGATCGCGATCGGCGTATCGGCCGGCGGTGCCGCGGTCGCGGCGCTGTCGGCGCGCAATCCGCCGGGGCTGCTCGCCGTCATCAATGTGTCTGGGGGCTTGCGGTTTCCGAGCTGTCCGAAGGAGGACGCACTGGTCGCCGCGTTCAAGGAATACGGCGCCAAGAGCCGCGTTCCGCATTTGTGGATCTACGCCAAGAACGACAGCTTCTTCCGCTCTGAGCTGGTCGAGCGGATGCAGAGCGCGTTTCTCGACGGCGGCGGCGACCTCAAGCTGGTGATGTTCGACGGCGACGAACGCTATGACGGCCACGCGATCTTCCAGCACGGCAACGGCCGCGGCAAATGGCTGCCGCAGATGGACGCGTTCCTGCGCTTCCACAAGCTGCCGACCTGGACCCGCGACGACGTCACCGCATTGCTCAAGAAGCTCAGCGCGAAGGAGACCTCGCGCGGCTTCGCCGAGAACTACATTGCGGGTCCGTCGGAAAAGGCGCTCGCGCGGCAGAAGGCCGGCGGCGCCATGACCTCGTCCTACGGCACGCGAACGATCGAGGACGCACGCAAGCTCGCGACCGAGCAGTGCGAAAAGCGCGGCCAGCCGTGCGAGGTCGTGATGGTCAACGACCGCTGGCTCGGTCCGTCCGAATAGACCGTTTTCCGGCGAAGTGGGCACCGGTTCGCCGCAGAAAATGCGACCAATGCTCTAGACGTGTCGTCGCAGCTGCAATCGCAGCGCGATCGCGCAAATGTCTGCAACGCACCGCTTTGCTAGAATCGGGCAACGGATTCGTTTTCTGCGCAGCATTCGGGGGCCGCAATGCCGAACATCTCACGCCGCGGGATCGTCGCGGGCGCCGTCACCGGGACCATCGCGGCCGGAATCGGACCGGCGGAGGCAGCGCCACGCCGGCAGCGCGCCGATGTCTGCATCGTCGGCGCGGGTTTTGCCGGCCTGGCGGCGGCCTACCGGCTGAAGCAGGCCGGGCTGAACGTCGTGGTGCTGGAAGCGCGCAGGCGCGTCGGCGGCCGCTCATGGTCGGTGCGGATGAAGGACGGCACCTTCGTGGATTTCGGCGGCCAGTGGGTCGGCTCCACGCAGGATCGCTTCTACGCGCTGATCAAGGAGATGGGCGGCGAGACCTATCCTTCGCCCGGCGCGGGGCTGGCCACCCTGCAGCGCGGCATCGTCAATGCGGATGAATATCACCGCATCAGGGACGACACCGACATGAACTTTCCGGGCGGTGACGTCTACGCCAAGGCGAAGAAGGCGGTGAACGATCTCGCCATGACGGTCGACGCGCAGGCGCCGTGGACGCACCCCGATGCCGCGCGGCTTGACGAGATCACGTTCGCCGGCTGGCTGCGGCAGAACGTCGAGAATGAAAGCGTGCGCCGGCTTCTCGCAAGCGAGGTCGGTTCGGTACCAAGCGCGAGCCCGCAGGAGATCTCGATGCTGCATCTCGGCTGGCTGATCCGCGCCTGCGACAGCATCGACGCGCTGTTCGGCCCGGCGCAGGCCGATCGCGTGATCGGCGGCACGCAGACGGTGGCGCGCAAGGTCGCCGAGAGGCTGGGCAGTGCGATCAGGCTCGGCCAGCCGGTGCGCAAGATCGAATGGAGCGAGCGCGGCGCGGTGGTGCGCACCGACACGCTGGCGGTCGCGGCGCGTCATGTGATCGTGGCGATCCCGCCCAATCTCGCCGGCGCGATCGAGTACGAGCCATCGCTGCCGGTGAACCGCGTGCAGGTGACGCAGCGCTGGCCGCAAGGGCTCGTGATCAAGGTGGCGATGATCTATCCGCGCCCGTTCTGGCGCGACGACGGGCTTGCCGGCACATCCTATGATCATGTCTCGCCGGTGGGCGAGACCGCGGATTCGAGCAACCCCGACGGCATCTCGAAAGCCGGCGTGCTCACCGGCTTTGTCTATTCCGACCACGCCCGCAAGGTGTCGGCGATGACCTCGGAGGCGCGCAAAGTGCTGCTGCTCGGCGAGATCGCCAGGCGCTTCGGGCCGAAGGCGCTCGCGCCCGAACACTATCACGAGTCCAACTGGTCGACCGACACCTGGACGCGCGGCTGCTTCACCGGCTTCCTCACCCCCGGCGCGACCACGCTGTTCGGCCCGGCGGTGCGCGACCCGGTCGGCCCGATCCGCTGGGCCGGCACCGAGACCGCGACCCACTGGCCGTCCTTCATCGACGGCGCGATCCGCTCCGGCGAGCGCGAGGCGGCGGCGATCCGGGCGAGGGGGTAGGGCAGGCACCGCTGTCATCCCGGGCGAGCGCGTTTCGCGCGAGACCCGGGACCCATTGGGCAGCCGAGCGCAGCGTAAGATGGGTCCCGGATAGCCGCTTCGCGGCTTCCGGGATGACAGCGGTGCCTGTGCGCCAGTGTCCGTCCGCCATTGCGGGTGCGGCGGCGATTCGCTACCTGCTTGCAATGACGCACGACAAGATTCTCATCGTCGATTTCGGCTCGCAGGTCACCCAGCTCATCGCCCGGCGCGTGCGCGAGGAGGGGGTCTATTGCGAGATCGTCCCCTTCAACAAGGCCGCCCAAGCCTTTGCCGAGATGAAGCCGCGCGGCGTCATCCTGTCGGGTGGGCCGGCCTCCCTCACCGAAGACATCTCCCCGCGCGCCCCGCAGGCGATCTTCGACGCCGGCGTGCCGGTGCTCGGCATCTGCTACGGCGAGCAGGCGATGGCGGCGCA
>DATEKY010000615.1:0-2514 GCA_035277225.1 Xanthobacteraceae bacterium | reverse complement strand
GGCGGCGAACGGCAGATGCTCGCGATCTCGCTCGCGCTCATCACGCAGCCGCGCCTCGTCCTCATCGACGAGATGACGCTCGGGCTCGCGCCTGCCGTAGTCGACATCCTGATCGAAGCGATCCGCCGGCTGCGGCGCGAGCGCGGCCTCACCTTTTTGATCGTCGAACAGAACGCCATGACGGCGCTCGATCTCGCCGACTACGTCTATGTGATGGAGAACGGACGGATCGTGTTCGACGGCGATCCGGCGCGGCTGCGCGCGCACGACGACTTCCGCGAATTCTATCTCGGCTTCGGCAGCAAGGGCGAGAAGAGCTTCCAGGACGTGAAGCAGTATCGGCGCAAACGCAGGTGGTTCGGTTGAGCATCAGCGACCAGCCGCTTCTCTCGGTCGCGAACGTATCGCTGCGCTTCCGCGGCGTGGTCGCGCTCGATGGCGTGTCCCTCGACGTGCCCCCCGGCTCGCTTTACGCGCTGGTTGGCCCGAACGGCGCCGGCAAGACATCGCTGCTCAACGTCATCAGCGGGGTGTTTCCGCAGAGCGAGGGCACGGTACGGTTCCGCGGCCGCGACATTTCGGGTGTCCCGTTGCATCGCCGCGTGAGGATCGGCATCGGCCGCACATTCCAGGGCGTGGAGCTCGTGCCCGAGCTTACCGTCCTGCAGAACGTCATGCTGGGGCGCCACCATCTGATGAAGCGCGGTGCGCTCGCCTGCGGCATCTTCTTCGGGCCCGGCCGCCGCGAGGAGATCGAGCATCGCCTGGCCGCCGAGCAGGCGATCGAGTTCTTCGAGCTGGAGCGTTACCGCAATGTCGCCGCCGGATCGTTACCTTACGGCGTGCAGAAGATCGTCGGGCTCGCGCGCGCGATCTGCACCGAGCCGCAGCTCCTGCTGCTCGACGAGATCGCGTCCGGCCTGAACCATCAGGAGAAGGAGAACGTGTCGCGCTTCATGCTGCGCATGAAGCACAGCCGCGGTATCACCATGATCTGGGTCGAGCACGATGTCCGTATGGTATCCGAGCTTGCCGACAGGATGAGCGTGCTGGACTACGGGCGCCTTATTGCGCAGGGCGAGCCCGATGCCGTGCTGAGCGATCCGAAGGTGCTTGAAGCATTCGTCGGACGCAATGCCAAGCTTCAAACGGACGACCGCAAGCGGGCGACTGGACCATGACGCAGACGAGCAGCGGCGTAGAGATCGGCTATATGCCGGCGACGCGAATGGCCGAGGCCATCCGCCGCAAGGAGCTGTCGCCGGTCGAGATCGTGCGCGCCGTGCTCGACAGGATCGAACGCTTCGATCCGGCCCTCAATGCTTTCGTGACGGTGACGGCGGACGCGGCGCTCGGGCAGGCGCGCGAGGCCGAACAGGCGGTCATGCGCGGCGATCCGCTCGGCGCGCTGCACGGCGTCCCGGTCAGCCTGAAGGATTCGATGGCGACGGCTGGCGTGCGCACCACGCTCGGTTCGAAAATGTTCAGTTCGTTCGTGCCGACCGAGGACGCGCCGCTGGTCGAGCGGCTGCGGCGCGCAGGCGGCATCGCGATCGGCAAGACCGCGATGCCGGAATTCGCCTGGAAGGCCGTCACCGACTCGCCGCTGCAGGGGATCACGCGCAGCCCGTGGAACCTCGACTATTCGCCGGGCGGGTCGAGCGGCGGCGCGAGCGCACAAATCGCCGGTGGCATGGGGCCGCTTGCGGCCGGCACGGACGGTGGCGGGTCGATCCGCGTCCCGGCCTCGTTCACCGGCATCTACGGCATCAAGCCGAGCTTTGGGCGCATCCCGGTGTATCCATCGAGCGCTTTCGATGCGCTCTCGCATCCCGGCCCGCTGACCCGTACGGTCGCCGACGCTGCACTTTTCCTCTCGGTCGTCGCTGGTCCGCATCCGGCCGATCGCATGTCGCTCGAAGGTGAACCACGCGACTTCGCCGGGGACCTCGGTCGCAGCATGAAAGGGTTGCGCATCGCCTGGTGCCCGAGCTTCGGCCGCGCCCCTGATCCAATCGTCCTCCAGACGACGCGCGCGGCGGCACTCGCATTCTCCGAGCTCGGCGCGGAGGTCGAGGAGACCGAGGCGGAGTTCGGCGACAGCACCGACCTCTATCGTGTCATTCTGCAGATCGGCGCAGCCGCCTCGATCGACGGCTTCCTTGCGACGCACCGCGATGATCTCGATCCAGGCCTCGTGAACTTCGCCGAAGGTGCGCGGCGATTGTCGGCCATCGACTTCGCGAAGGCGCAAGTCGCGCGCAATGCGTTCTACGACCGGGTACGCCGCTTCTTCGAGCGCTTCGACCTGTTGCTCACGCCGACAGTGCCCATCCTGCCGCTCAAGGCCGGCACGTCATCGGACAAGCCGGGCTCGCTTGGCGAAGACTGGATCGAATGGTCACCATACACCTTTCCGTTCAACCTCACCCACCTTCCCGCCGCTTCGGTGCCGGCCGGCTGGTCGCCGGAAGGATTGCCGATCGGCTTGCAGATCGTCGGCCGCCGCTTCGA
>DATEKY010000614.1:0-3577 GCA_035277225.1 Xanthobacteraceae bacterium | reverse complement strand
GTATTCGGGGCCGGTCGCGCTCTACGGCGACGAGGTCGCGCGCGGCTATCAACTGGCGATCGACGAGGCCAATGCGAAGGGCGGCGTGATCGGCCGCAAGATCGAGCTGTTCCGCGGCGACGCCGGCAACCCGCAGCAGGGGATCGCGGCGGTCGAGAAGCTGGTCGGCGACAAGGTCGACATCTTCGTCGGCACCTACGTCAGCGCGGTCTCGAACGCCGCGAGCGACGCCGCGATGCGCTACAGCAAGATCTACTGGGACACCAACGCGCTCGCCGCCGATCTGACCGAGCGCGGCCTACCGAACTTCGTGCGCAGCGGTCCTTATGCGGCGAGCTTCGCCGAGGTCTCGGCCAACGCCACGCGCGACCTGCTGGCGCCGGCGCTCGGCAAGCCGATCAAGGGGCTGAAGGTGTGGATCGAGAGCGAAGACTCGATCTACGGCACCTCGATCGCCAAGCGGCAGAAGGAGATCCTGGAAAAGGAAGGCGCCACCGTGGTCGGCGTCGGCGCGCATAACTTCCGTGCGATCGATCTGACGGACTCCGTGTTGCGCGCGAAGGGTGCGGCGCCCGACGTGTGGATCAACACCGGCTACGTGCCGGACGGCAACCTGCTGCTGCGCACGATGCGCGACCAGGGCTTCAAGCCGGCCGCGATCCTGCTGGTCGGCACCGGCGACACGTTCGAGACGCTCGAGGCGCTCGGCGCCGACTATCTCGAAGGCGTCGCGATCGTCGGCTATCCGCGCCCCGACCAGACCGAAGCCTTCGGCCCCGGCGCGGCGGCGTATCTCGCGGCGTACAAGAAGAAGTACGAGCGCGATCCGATTGCGCCGCAGAGCATGACGGCTTACGTCGGCCTGCAGATGCTGATCGAGGCGATCGCCGCCGCAGGCTCGGTCGACATGGAAAAGGTACGCGCCGCCACCGCCAAGATGGACAAGCCGGCGAAGAGCTATGCCACCGGCTTCGGCGCCAAGTTCGACGCCAAGTTCCAGAACACGCGCGCCTTCCCGACCGTGGTGCAGTGGCAGTCGGGCAAGATCGTCACGGTGTTCCCGAAGGAGGCCGCACAGCCGAACGTGAAGCTCGTCAACCTGCCGCGCAAGTGATCTGACGAAAGCGAAGGCCGGGCTCGCCGAGCCCGGCCGCGCGGGTCGATGGAAACCTTCTTCAACATCCTGCTGTCTGGGATCCTGCTCGGCGGGATCTACAGTCTCGTCAGCATCGGCCTAAATCTGATCTTCGGCGTCGTGCGCATCGTCAACTTCGCGCAAGGCGAGCTCGTGATGCTCGCGATGTATGCGACGTTCTTCTGCTTCGCCAAGTTCGGCATCGGGCCTTATTTCGCGGTGTTTCTCGTCGCGCCCGCGATGTTCCTGCTCGGGCTCGCGGTGCAGCGCCTCGTGCTGCAGCCGCTGCAGAACGAGCCGATGATGCAGGTGTTCGCGACCTTCGGCCTGCTCATCCTGTTCGAGAATTCCATCCTGGCGATCACGCGCGGCGAAGGCTACAGCCTCGCCGGGACCTATTCGCGCGCCGTGATCGACATCTTCGGCCTGAAAGCGAGCGTCTCGCGCGTCATCGTGTTCCTCGCCGCAACGGGAATCGCGCTCGCGCTGATGCTGTTCCTGCAGCGCACGATGGCCGGCAAGGCGATCCGCGCCGTGATCCAGGACCGCCAGTCGGCGCGGCTGATGGGCATCAACGTGTCGCGCACCTATCTGCTGACGTTTGCGCTCGGTACGGCATTGGCCGGCGTCGCGGGCGCGCTGCTCGCGCCGATCTACACGCTCTCTCCTTACATTGGCGGAAACTTCATCCTCGCGGCCTTCGCGGTGGTCGTGCTCGGCGGGCTCGGCAGCGTGCCGGGCGCCTATATCGGCGGGCTCGCGGTCGGCCTGTTGGAGAGCTTCGCCGGCTACTACATCGACCCGGCGCTGAAACAGGCGATCTGGTTCATCATCTTCGTCGTCGTCCTCGTGGTGCGTCCGTCCGGCCTGATGGGGCAGGCGGGCGCCGAGGAAGTCGGCCTGCGCGAGCAGCACTGATGGCGCCCGCGCCGCACGAGGGTGCAAGCCCGCCGCAGTCGCTCGGCGGCGCGATGCTCAAATACGGCGGCCTGCTGCTGCTCGCCGCGCTGCCGCTCGCGCTGCTGTGGAACAACTCGAGCTGGGTCGGCATCCTCGCGACCGCCTATCTGTTCGCCGCGCTCGCCTGCGCCTGGAACATCATCGGCGGGTTCGGCGGGCAGTTCTCGCTCGGCCATGGCGTGTTCTTCGCGATCGGCGCCTACGCGGTGGCGCGGCTCTATCTCGATCTCGGCCTGACGCCGTGGCTCGGCATCTTTCCCGCCGCGGCGCTCGCCACGATCGTCGCGCTCATGATCTCGTGGCCGACGTTCCGCCTGCGCGGGCCGTTCTTCGCCATCGCCACCATGGCGATCAACGAAGCCTGCTTTGCGCTCGCGAACTACAGCGACGCCATCACCGGCGGCCCGCGCGGCATCCTCATTCCGTTCCGCGCCGGCGTCTCCAACATGATCTTTGTCGAGCGCTGGAAATACGCGCTGCTGATGTTCGGCTTCATGGCGATCGTGGTGCTGATCACCGTGTGGCTGCGCCGTGCGCGGCTCGGCCACTACCTGATGGCGATCCGCGCCGACGAGGACGCGGCGGGCGCGGCCGGCATCAACGTGCTGAAGGCGAAGCTGCAGGGCATGGCGCTCTCGGCCTTCCTCACCGGCATCGGCGGCGGCCTGTTCGCGATGTATGTGCGCGTGCTCGATCCGCCGAGCCTGTTCACCCTGCCGGACATCGGCGTCAAGTTCGCCCTGATCGCGCTGATCGGAGGCATCGGCACGATCATCGGCCCGGTGATCGGCGCGCTGCTGATCGTGCCGCTGGAGAACTTCCTGCGCGGCTGGCTCGGCGGCGACATCCCGGGCGGCCATCTCATCGTGCTCGGCGCCGTGCTGGTGATCGCGTCGCTGTTCCTCAAGCGCGGCGTGGTCGGCGCGCTGATCGCGGCGAACCGCCGCTGGGGGCGGCGATGACCAGCTTCCTCAGGGTCGAGCAGGCGAGCCGACGTTTTGCCGGACTGCTGGCGGTCGACAGCGTGTCGTTCGCGATGGAGCGCGGCGAGATTTTAAGCCTGATCGGGCCGAACGGCGCCGGCAAGACGACGGCCTTCAACGTGATCACGCGGCTGTACACGCCGGACGAGGGCGACGTGCGGTTCGACGGCGAGAGCCTGCTCCGCACGTCACCGAGCGGCGTCATCCGGCGCGGCATCGCACGCACGTTCCAGAACGTGGAGCTCTTTCGCGGCATGACCGTCTACGACAACGTCCGCGTCGGTGCGCACTCGCGGCGTGGCGACCAGAGCCCGGAGGACATCCTCTTCTACGTCAACCTGCACTCACTTCGGTGGCGGCCCGCGTCGGAGCTGCCGTACGGAACGCAGAAGCGCGTCGAGCTGGCGCGCGCCCTCATCTCCGGCCCCCGGCTGCTGCTGCTCGACGAGCCCGCAGGCGGGTTGAGTCACGACGAGGTGCAGCGGCTCGGGGAGTTCAT
>DATEKY010000613.1:0-2272 GCA_035277225.1 Xanthobacteraceae bacterium | reverse complement strand
CGTCCAGCTTATCGAGGCCGGCCCGCGCGAAGGTCTCCGGATCGGTCTCCATCACCCAGGTCGATTGACCCGGCTCGTACTGGTAGCAGTGTGCGATGAAGATGCCGTGCTCGGTCTCCCGGAAGAAGAACGTGAAGGCGTCGAACGGGCGGGTCGAGCCCATCCAGGTGAACTTGTTCAGCCGCAGGTCGGTCTCGGGCTTGAACGCGTCGGCATGCTCGGCGCGGATGCGCGAGTTGATGCCGTCCGCCGCGACGATCAGGTCGGCGTCGCGATGGGCGGCCGGATCGATCTCGGTCTGGAACTTCATCTCGACGCCGAGGGCGCGGGCGCGCTCCTGCAGCAGCCGCAGCAGGGTCACGCGCGAGCAGCCGCAGAAGCCGTTGCCGCCGACCCGATGCACCGTGCCCTTGAAGTGGATTTCGATGTCGTCCCAGTAGGCGAAGTTGTCGGTGATCGAGCGATAGCTCTCGCGGTCGTACTTCTCGAACGTCTCGAGCGTCTCGTCGGAGAACACGACGCCGAAGCCGAACGTGTCGTCCGGCCGGTTGCGCTCGTATACGGTGAGCTGCATCTGCGGCCAGGCCTTCTTCGCCAGGATCGCAAAATAGAGCCCGGCCGGGCCGCCGCCGATGACGTCGACTTTCATTGGTACCTCCGCTGGGGAGTTGAAATTACTTTAAGCTTAAAATAATTGTCCCGCAAGGGCCTCCGGCTGCTTGAAGCCTAGAAATTTGAAGCTTAAAGTAATTTCACCCTCGCGGATTCGAGGGCTGCGCAGAGGCGCTTCATGGCCATTTTGACCGGGCGGCATGCCCTTGTGACCGGCGGCGGACGCGGCATCGGCCGGGCCATCGCGGCGTCGCTCACGGGCGCCGGTGCAACCGTCACGGTGCTCGGCCGGCAGGAAGCCGCGCTGAAGGAGACCGTCGCGGCCGGCCACGCGGGCGCCTACGTCACCGCCGACGTGACTGACGAGGCGGCCGTCGCCGCCGCCGTGAAGGAGGCCGCCGCGCGAGCCCCGATCGACATCCTGATCGCGAATGCCGGCGGCGCCGCCAGCGTGCCGTTCATGAAGGGCTCCTCGCAGCAGTTCCGCGACATGTTCGAGCTCAACGTGATGGGCGTGGTGCACGCGACGCGTGCGGTGCTCGGCGACATGGTCAAGCGCGGCTTCGGCCGCATCGTGGTCAATTCCTCGGTCGCCGGCCTGAAGGGCTACGCCTACGTGACCGCCTATTGCATGGCGAAGCACGCCGCGGTCGGCTTCGTGCGCGCACTGGCGCAGGAGACGGTGAAGAGTGGCGTCACCGTCAATGCGGTGTGCCCCGGCTACACCGACACCGACCTGGTGCAGTCCGGCATCGCGCATGTGACCGAGAAGACCGGCCGCAGCCAGGACGCGGCGCTCGCCGACATGCTGAAGGACAAGCCGATCGGCCGCCTCATCACACCGGAGGAGGTCGCCGAAGCCGTGCTGTTCCTCTGCTCGCCCGGCGCGAGCGCGATCACCGGCACGACGCTGACCGTTGCGGGCGGAGAGATCTGATGGACGAAGGCATCATCCCGCTCGACGCGGAGACGAAAGTCTCCGAGCGCCCGGCCGATCACGAGGCCGAGCTGCGGCTGTGGCTGCGCCTGCTCACCTGCACCACGCTTATCGAAGGAGAGGTGCGCCGCCGCCTGCGCGACGAGTTCGACGTGACCCTGCCCCGCTTCGACCTGATGGCGCAGCTCGACAAGGCGCCGAACGGAATGACGCTCGGCGAGTTGTCGCAGCGCATGATGGTGTCGAACGGCAATGTCACCGGACTCGCTGAGCGCCTGGCCGAGCAAGGCCTGCTCGACCGCCGCGCCGCGCCGAACGACCGCCGCGCCCAGATCGTCAGCCTCACCGCCGAAGGCCGCCGCGCGTTCCGCGCGATGGCACGCACGCATGAGGACTGGATCGCGGAAATCTTTGGCAGCCTCGGCGCCGGAGAGATCGAGCAGCTGATGGCCCTGCTCGCCAAGACCAAATCCTCCGCGCGCAAGGCGCTGACCGAACGGCAAACCTCATGATGGCGAATCCCGTCACGCTTCCGCTCTCCGGTTATCAGGCGCAACACGTCCGCCTCTCGGTCGACGGCAAGGTCGCGACCCTGACGCTCAACCGACCGGACAAGAAGAACCCGCTCACCTTCGAGAGCTACGCCGAGATCGCGAACATTTTTCGCGCCGCCGCGAAGGACAAGCAGGTGAAGGCCTTCGTCATCACCGGCGAGGGCGGCAA
>DATEKY010000612.1:0-3322 GCA_035277225.1 Xanthobacteraceae bacterium | reverse complement strand
AACAGGGTGGCCGCGATCGGGCGCTGGAAGAAGATGAACCAGTCGCCGCTCGACATCACCAGCGATTGCCGCAGGCTCAATTCGAAGGTCGGCGTTATCACGAGGCCCAGCACCAGCGGCGCCGGATCGAAGTCGAACTTGCGCAGCAGGTAGCCCACCACCCCCATGATCAGCATGATCCAGACGTCGACGATCGAGTGGTTCACCTCGTAGACGCCGATCACGCAGAACATGATGATCAGGGGATAGAGGTAGGCGTAGGGGATGCGCAGCAGGTTCACGAACAGTCCGACCAGCGGCAGGTTCAGCGCCAGCAGCATCAGGTTGCCGACATACATCGAGGCAATAAAGCCCCAGAACACCTGCGGGTGCTCGGTGACAAGCTGCGGGCCGGGCGGCACGCCGTGAATGAGCAGCGCCGCCATCAGCACCGCAGTCACCGGTCCGGTCGGCAGGCCAAGTGCGAGCATCGGCACAAACGCGCCGGTCGAGGCTGCGTTGTTGGCGGACTCGGGGCCCGCAACGCCCGCGACCGCGCCTTGGCCGAACTCCTCCGGATGCTTCGAGACCTTCTTCTCAACCGCGTAGGAGAGGAAGCTCGAGATGATGTGCGCCGAGCCCGGGATGATGCCGATCAGGAAGCCGAGCACGGTGCCGCGCGCGATCGGCCAGCCGGACTGGCGCCATTCCTCGCGGTTGGGCCATAGCTCGCGCAGCTTCGGGCGGATCACCTCGCCGGTGACCTTGTGGCTCGGCGTCGCCAGTATCTCGCCGAGCCCGAACAGCCCGACCGCGACGGGCACGATGCCGATGCCGTCGCCGAGTTCCGGAATGTCGAACGAGAAGCGGAAGTGCCCGCTCAAGGGATCGATGCCGATGGTGCCGAGCACCAGGCCGAGGCAAGCCATCAGCAAGGTGCGCACCAGCGACGAGGTCGACATGTAGGCGAGGAAGATCAGGCCGAGCACAAGCAGCGCAGCGTATTCGGGCGGGCCGAATTTCAGCGCGATGTTGGCGAGCGGCGGCGCGATGAGCGTGAGCACGATCACGCCGAAGGTGCCGGCGATCCACGAGCCGACCGCCGCGATGCACAGCGCGGCGCCGGCGCGGCCCTTGCGCGCCATCGCGTTGCCGTCGATGCAGGTCATCACCGAGGAGGCCTCGCCCGGGATGCGCAGCAGGATCGAGGTGGTCGAGCCGCCGTACTGCGAGCCGTAGTAGATGCCGGCGAGCATCACGATCGCTTTCGTCGCGTCTAGCCCGAAGGTGATCGGCAGCAGGATGGAAATACCCGCGAGCGGGCCGATGCCGGGCAGCACGCCGACCAGGGTGCCGACCAGGCAGCCGAGGAACGCGTACCACAGCACGCCCGGCTGCAACGCGACCGAGAAGCCGAGCCAAAGGCTTTCAAACGAGCCCATCTAGAATCCGAGAATTCCGGTTTCGAGCGGTGCCTTCAGCGCCTTGCCGAACACCCACCAGGCGATTCCGGTGAGGACAAGTGCATAGGCCGCCGCGTAGTGGATGCGCTGGCGCTCGATGACCACCAGCAGCACGAACACCAGAAGCGACATCGTGATGATGAAGCCGAGCTTCTGGTAGCTCGCGACTGCGGCCGCCGTGATGATCACCACCATTAGCGCGTGGCCGCTGTCGCTCCAGCTGATCTCGGCGAAAGGCTGGCTCGCCGCGCCGCCCGCGATCAGCGCGAAACCGAAGGCGATCATCAACCCGGTGACGAGCTTCGGCATCATGCCGGAGCCCGGCATTGACAGACTGCCGAACGGCAGGTCGGTCCCGATCGCGAACACCAGAATGCCGAATGCGATGAAAGCCGCGCCGGCGACGTGGTCTGCGCGCAGCCAGACTGGCAATCTCACCCCTGCACCTTGCCGATTTGGCGCACGGCTTCGTCCGCGCGCTGGCCGTCCTCTTCCCAGAATTTGGCGAACTCGACCGCCGGCAGATAGCTCGGCTCGAGCCCGACGTTCACCAGCGGGTCGAGAAATTGCTTGCTGGCGCCGACCTTGTCGATCGCCGCGGTCCACGCGGAGACGATCGGCGCCGGCGTGCCTTTCGGGGCGAACAGGCCGACCCAGAGATAGTAGGTCACGTCGTAGCCCAGTTCCTTCATGGTCGGAACGTCGGGCAGCGCCTTGGAGCGCTGTGCACCCATATTGGCGAGCGGGCGCAGCTTGCCGGCCTTGATGTGCTGCAAGGTCGCCTGGATGGTCTGCGTCGTCATCTTGGCGTTGTTGCCGAGCGCCGCCGTGATCGCCGGTCCGCCGCCGGTGGTCGGCAGGTGACGCATGCCCGAGAGGCCGGCGGCCTTCTCCAGCAGCGCGACCGGCAGGTGACTCGCGCCGTAAAGGCCGCCCGAACTGTAGACGATGTCGTGCGGCTGCTTCTTGGCGTGCTCGACGAATTCCGCCAGCGTCTTCCAGGGTTGCTCGGCGTTGACCAGCACCAGCACCGGGTCCGCGCAGAGCCGCGCGAGCGGGATGAAATCGGCGCGCGTGGTCTTCGGCTGCCGCCCGAACAGCCGGTCGACCTCGGCGTAACCCGAGATGCCGTTGTTGTGCGACAGGATGGTGTAGCCGTCGGGCTTGGCATTGGCGGCAACCTGCGCGCCCACCGCGCCGGCCGCGCCCGCCTTGGTCTCGACCACCACGGGCTGCTTGAAGACGCTTTCGAGCACGCTCGCGGCCGGACGCGTCACGATGTCGTTGATGCCGCCCGGCGGGAACGCGTTGATGATGGTGACGGGACGCGACGGGAACGCCTCCTGCGCGACGGCGTCACGGCCAAGCGTTGCGGCGGCCGCTGCGGCGGACCCGATGACGAATTGACGCCGGTCCATCTATCCCTCCACCTTGCCGATCGACTGCACCGCGGCTTCGACGCGCCTGGCGTCCGCGTCCCAGAACGCCTTGAACTCGGGCTGATCCAGATGCGCGACCACGTCGCCGATATTGGCAATCGCGGTCTTGAACTGATCGTTCGCGACCACCTTCCTCGTCTCCTCGCGCACCTTGGTGATCACGGAGTCCGGCGTGCCTTTCGGCGCAAAGAGCCCGACCCAGATCGAGAATTCGACATCGTAGCCGAGCTCCTTCAGCGTCGGCACGTCCGGCGCGGCCGCGATGCGCTTCGGCGAGAAGCAGGCAAGCGCGCGCAGCTTGCCGGCCTTCATCTGGGCGCTCGCGGCGGCGATCGAGGACACCAGCGCCTGCGCGTTGTTGCCGAGCACCGCGGTCAACGCCGGTCCGCCACCCGCCGTCGGCAGATGCTTGAGCTGGATGCCGGTGGCCTTGATCATCAG
>DATEKY010000611.1:0-2287 GCA_035277225.1 Xanthobacteraceae bacterium | reverse complement strand
TTCATTCGGGTTTCAAGAGCACACCATGCCGACTACGCAGCATCCGGACTCTTACTGGGTCGAAACCGGCAATCCTGCTCCGGTTCTGCCGGCCATTTCCGGCGACCGGACGGCGGATGTTGTCATCATCGGCGCGGGCTTTACCGGATTGTCCGCCGCATACCACCTCTCCCAGGCCGGTATCGACGCGATCGTGGTCGAGGCCGAGGACGTCGGCTGGGGCGCGAGCGGCCGCAACGGCGGAATGCTGCCGCCGCGCTACAAGAAGGGCTTCGCGAGCATCGCGAAGATCTACGGCAACGAGACCACGCGCCGGCTGCACGCCATCGTCCATGAGGCGGTCGATACGGTCGAGACGATCGTGTCTGATTGCGCGCTGAATTGCGGATTTTCGCGTACTGGGCAGATCACGGCCGCGCATTCGAATGCGCATCTTGCTTCGCTTGAACAGGATTGTGCCTGGATGGCGGCGGAGGCCGGCGATCGGACCGCGCGGATCCTGAGCAGATCGGAGATGATCGACGAGGTCGGCGCCAACATCCACGTCGGCGGCTGGTTCGATCCCAGAGGCGCCGCCATTCACCCGTTGAACTATGTGCGCGGTCTCGCCGCCGCGCTGCAGAAGCGCGGCGTGTCGATCTTCGTGAAAAGCCCGGTTCGCCGGCTCGCGGAGCAGCCGGACGGCGTCCGGCTCGATCTCCCCGGAGCCACGATCGCGGCTCGCCAGGTGATAATCGCGACCAACGCCTACACCGATACGACCGGCTTTGCGCCCGGCGGGCTGGAGCGGCGCATCGTTGCGGTCAATACCTCGGTGATCTGCACCGATCCGATCGGCGGCAATCGGGCGCGCGCGGTGCTGCCCGGCCGCCGGATGGTCGCGGATACCAAGCACATCATGAACTGGTATCGCATGCTGCCCGACAATCGCCTGATCTTCGGCGGGCGCGGCGACATCACCGGGCGGAGCGACGACCCGAGCGTCTATGCCAAGCTTGAACGCCAGCTCGCGGAGACATTTCCCTCGATTGCCGACGTCGGTGTGCGGAATCGCTGGTCCGGCAAGGTCGCCATCACGCGCGATGATTTTCCGCATATCGGCCGGCTCTCGCCGCGCGTCGCCTATGCGATGGGTTACGGCGGACGCGGCGTCGCGCTGGCGAATGTGTTGGGCAAGTATCTTGCGCAACTCGTACAGGGCAGGGCGGTGGATGCCGGCCCGATGAGCGCGAATGCCTTCAATCCGATTCCCTTCCACGCCTTGCGCGTTCCGGGCATGCAGATCGTCGCGCGCTGGTATCAGTATCTCGACGCCAAGGCCATTCGCGAGCAGGAGCGGGCGGCGTAGCGCGCCCTCCGCTATCCCGCGAGCAGGCAGGCCGCCGCGTGATTGGGGAGCAGCGGGCGCAAAGCAGGGTCGGTCTCGGCGCAGACCGCGATTGCGCGTGGACACCGGGTGCGGAAACGACAGCCGCTGGGCAGCCGCGCCGGGTCGGGCGGCTCGCCCTCGAGCGCGAACGTATCGGTGACACGCCGTCCGCCGATATCGGGAATGGCCGCCAGCAGCGACTGCGTGTAGGGATGCTGCGGCGCGCGGAAGAGGTTCTCGGTCGGCGCAATCTCGACGATGCGGCCGAGATACATGACCGCCACCCGGTCGCACATCATGCGCACCACCGACAGATCGTGTGAGATGAAAAGGTAGGTCAGCGCAAAGGCCTCGCGCAGCTCGCCGAACAGCTTCAGCACTGTCGCCTGCACCGACATGTCGAGCCCGGAGGTCGGCTCGTCGAGCACGACCAGGCGGGGATGCAGCGCGAGGATGCGCGCCAGCCCGACCCGGCGCTGCTGCCCGCCCGAAAGCTCGTGCGGATAGAGGTCGAGATGGGTTTGCGGCAGACCGACCTGCCGCAACAGCTCCCGGATGCGGGTCACGCGCTCGTCTGCCTTGAGCCGGGTATGCACGATCAGCGGCTCCTCGAGCGAGCGGCGGATCGTCCAGCGCGGATCGAGCGAATTGCCGGGGTCTTGGTGACAATATTGCAGGCGGGGGGCCACGGCGCGGCGCTGGCGCACTGACAACTGGCTGATCTGCTCACCTTCGAACACGATGGCGCCGCCGCTCAGCGCATGAATCCCGGCCAGCGCCTTGCCGAGCGTCGACTTGCCGCAGCCGGATTCGCCGACGACGCCGAGCGTCTGGCCGGCGTCCAGATCGAAATGCACGCCTTCGACAGCGCGGATCGTGATCGGCCTGTGCCACGGCAGCGCAGGCGGGATCGTGTAG
>DATEKY010000610.1:0-3686 GCA_035277225.1 Xanthobacteraceae bacterium | reverse complement strand
CACCATCGGCTCGGATTCATACGCATAGGTGTTGGGAGTCAGCGAAGGCTTGGGCTTCGGAAGCATCAGGTCCTCAAGGGCAAGCAAAAGCGGGCGCCGAGCAGATAGCGCAGACGCCAATCGGTTGAAAGCGCTTGGGCGGGATTATTGTTCCATCACCAGGCGGCCGTTCGCCATCTCGAAGCGGCGCAATCGTGAGAGGAACGACATGCCGAGCAGGTTGGTCGAGAGCGACTCGTTGGGGATCACCACCGCGGCGACGTCGTAGACCCGGATGCCGTTGACCTCGAGCGAGGAAAGCCGCACCGGCGCGACCTTCACCACGCCGTTCGCGGTCGAGGAGCGGCCGGTATAGTCGCGCGGGGTCGGGAAGATTCCCAATTTGCCGGCGTCGCGCTCGCGCAGCGCGATCACGGTCGCGCCGGTGTCGACCATGAAGTCGAGGCGCCGCCCGTCGACCGATCCCTCGACCTGGAAGTGGCCGCGCGAATCGGCGCGCAAGGTCGCGGTGCGATAGCCGCTCTGCGGCTGCGGCGCGGGCGCGGCGCGCTTGACCGGCTGTGGCTCGGCGGGTGCGTTGCCGACCTGGCTCATCACGCGCGGCATGATGCCGGCGATCAGCATGGCGAGGACGGCAAAGGCGATGATCTGCTTCATCAGGTGACCGCGATCGATGTCGCGGTCACTCAAGCACGGCGGCGGCGACCGGCGTGCTAACGCTGGCGCGGGTTTTCAACGGCTGGTGAACGAACGATTGCGCCGGCGCTTCAAATTGCGCCGAACGGCGCTATTTCGTCCCGTACATGCGGTCGCCCGCGTCGCCGAGCCCCGGCACGATGTAGCCGTGATCGTTGAGCTTTTCGTCGATCGCCGCGGTCCAGATATGCACTTCCGGATGGTGACCGTGGAATTTCTCGATGCCTTCCGGCGCCGCCAGCAGGCAGACGAAGCGGATGCTCTTCGCTCCGGCTTCCTTCAGCCGGTCGACGGCGGCGATTGCGGAATTCGCGGTCGCCAGCATCGGGTCGAGCACCAGCACCACGCGGTCGGCCACGTCTTCGGGCGCCTTGAAGTAGTACTCGACCGCGACCAGCGTCTTCGGATCGCGATAGAGCCCGACATGCGCCACGCGCGCCGAGGGCACCAGGCTCAGCATGCCGTCGAGGAAGCCGACGCCCGCGCGCAGGATCGGCGCGAATACCAGCTTCTTGCCGGCGAGCACCGGCGCCTTCATCCGCTGCAGCGGCGTCTCGATCTCGATCATCTCGAGCGCGAGGTCGCGCGTCACCTCGTAGCAGAGCAGCATGCCGATCTCGTTCAGCAGCTGGCGGAAGCCCTTGGTCGAGCGCTTGATGTCGCGCATCAAAGTGAGCTTGTGCTGCACCAGCGGATGATCGACGACGGTGACGTTCTGCATCCGGTCCCTCATTTCTTCCCTGTCCCCGCTCTTGCGGGGAGAGGGTGGCGAGCATCTGCGAAGCAAGATGCGAGCCGGGTGAGGGGCATCACCGCGCTTCGAAAAAGCCCCTCACCCGCCTCGCTTCGCTCGGCACCCTCTCCCCGCTTCGCGGGGCGAGGGAAGAAGATCAGAATACGGTGCCGTCGCTCGCAATCGCAATCGGCGAACTTGCGTCGGGGCGCTTCTCGCGCGCGAGCCGCCGCCCCGCCGCCCAGGTGCCGCCCTCGAGCACGCGCGCCAGCGGAAAATCGTCGATCGTCAGCCCGCTGCGCTTCCGGATCAGTGCCGCAATCTCGTCGAGCAGCGCCACGGTGAGAGCTCGCCACTCGACCACCAGCTCCGAATCCACCGCATTGGGATGGATCGCTTCCTCGGGATTGCGCAGGCGCAGCACGTCCGCATCCACGAACAGCCCGCCGTTGCGGTACTCCGCCAGGCCGGTCAGGCCGTCGATGTCGGTGACCGTGATGCCGGACCATTGCAGTGGCTCGATCAGCGAATAGGACAGCCATTGCGACAGCTTGTGGATCGGCACCAGGCCATCGGTCGCGTCGCTGCGCTTGATCGCCGGATGGCGCCAGGTATCGCCGAGCGGCACCCCGCCGAGGCTTAGCCGGCTCGGCCAGATGCCGCCGAGATGCGTGAGCACCGCTTCGAGGATGCGCGGCGCGGCGAGCCGCCCGCCTTCCGCCTGCGCGGCGAGATGATCATAAAGCCCGCCCGGCCGCGCGCCCTCGTAGCGCGCGAAAACGTCGGGCTTCGCCGCGACCACCGCGCCGAGGCCGGCGAGCAGTGCGGCGCGTCCTTCGACGCCGACGAGCCGGTTTCCGACCATGCTCTGGAAGCCGTGCGCGACGTCGTCGGCGTGCAGCTGCATCAACCGCGCCGCGTCGGCACGCAGCGGATCGCCCGGATCGGCCGAGAAGGCGCCGGCCTCGAACATGCGCAGGCTCGCGACACCGAGCCCTTCGGAGCGCGCCACCACCTGTTCGGTCGCGGAGTCGAGATATTTCCACGACGGTCCGGCGCCGGCGTCGAGCAGCACCGAGACGATCGCGAGGTCGAATTCGGCGCGGGCCCGCGCGGCGGGCGAGAACCAGAAAGCTTGCGCGGCGCGCTCGGCCCACAGGTCGCGCCCGCCGAGCACGAAGTGACGCCAGCGCGCGTGGAACGGGACATTGCCGTCCGGATAGCTGACGCGGGTCAACTCCGCGACGACGTGCGCCGCGAGCGCAAGGCTTTCCAGATCGACGGTGAAATGCGGCAGATCGCCGCGCAGCCCCGCCGCCAACATCTCGTGTGCGCGCTCGCGGACGGCCTGTGCCGACAGCAGGGAGCGCGCGGCTTCAGTGTCGTCCAATCAGAATTCCTCAATTCCGCGCCCGACCGTCGCCTTCAGCTCGTCGGTGGTGGGCGTGTGCGCCGCGAAGTAGCCGGCGGCCTTCTTCGCTTCCATCTCGACCTTGGCGTCGTCGGGGATCAGTTCGTCCGGGATCGGCACGCGCTCGCCGATCTCGATGCCGGACCCGGTCAATGCATCGTGCTTCATGTTCGACATCGACACGAAGCGGTCGATGCGCGTGACGCCGAGCCAGTGCAGCACGTCCGGCATCAGCTGCTGGAAGCGCGCGTCCTGCACGCCGGCGACGCATTCGGTGCGCTCGAAGTAAGTGGCCGCCTGGTCGCCGCCTTCCTGTCGCTTGCGCGCGTTGTAGACCAGGAACTTGGTCACCTCGCCGAGCGCGCGGCCTTCCTTGCGATTGTAGACGATCAGCCCGGCGCCGCCGTTCTGCGCCTCCTTGATGCACTCCTCGATGCCGTGAATGAGATACGGCCGGCAGGTGCAGATGTCGGAGCCGAACACGTCGGACCCGTTGCACTCATCGTGCACGCGGCAGGCAAGCGTGCGGCGCTTGTCCCACACGGCGGACGGATCGCCGAAGATGTAGAGCGTGATGCCGCCGATCGGCGGCAGGAACACGGAGAGGTCCGGCCGCGTGACCAGCTCCGGATACATGCCGCCGGTCTGCTCGAACAGCGTGCGGCGCAGTGCGTCTTCCTTGACGCCAAACCGCTCCGCGATGCCGGGAAGGTACCAGACCGGCTCGACCGCCGCCTTGGTGACGGCGACTTCGCCGGTGTCCTTCATGATCGTGCCGTCGACCTTGAGCCGTCCGGCCGCGACCGCCTCGTCGAGCTCGGAGATCGTGAGGCGCGCCTTGGTGAT
>DATEKY010000609.1:0-6747 GCA_035277225.1 Xanthobacteraceae bacterium | reverse complement strand
CCGAAGCGGTGCGCGACGCGCTCGCGGACAATGCGCCGATCGGCATGCTGGTCGGCGTGAGCGCGGTGCCGCGCCGCGCGCCCGCGATCGTCGCCGACGAGGAGGCGCTGCCGCTGCGCGACGGCGCGCTCGATCTCGTGGTCTCGGCGCTTGCGCTGCAATTCGTCAACGACCTGCCCGGCGCGCTGGTGCAGATCCGCCGCGCGCTCAAGCCGGACGGGCTGTTCCTCGCCGCGCTGCTCGGCGGCGACACGCTCGGCGAACTGCGCCAGTCCTTCGCGGCGGCGGAGAGCGAGGTCGAGGGCGGCGTGTCGCCGCGCGTCGCGCCGTTCGCCGACGTGCGCGAGATGGGTGCGCTGCTGCAGCGCGCCGGCTTCGCGCTGCCGGTGACCGATGTCGAGCGGCTGACCGTGCGCTACTCCTCGCCGTTCGTCCTGATGGGCGAGCTGCGCCGCATGGGCGCCACCAATGCGCTGGCCGAACGGCGCCGCACGCCGCTGCGCCGCGCGACGCTGCAGCGCATGGCGCAGATCTACGCGCAGCGCTTCGCCGATCCCGACGGGAAGGTCCGCGCGACCTTCGAGGTGATCTGGCTCTCCGGCTGGGCGCCGCACGAGAGCCAGCAGAAGCCGCTGCGCCCGGGCTCTGCGCAGGTCCGCCTCGCCGACGCACTCGGCACGCGCGAGATCGGCACGGGCGAGAAGGCGGGCAATTGATTATTGAGGCTCGATGCCGGCGTCCTTGATCAGCTTTCCCCAGTTCGCGAGCTCCGACTGCACGAATGTGGCAAGCGTCTCGGGCGGTCCCGAGAACGCATCGAAGCCGGTGATCGCGATGCGCGCCTTCGCATCGGGATTGGCGATGATCTTCTGAATCTCGGCGTTGAGCTTGTCGACGATCTCCTTCGGCGTGCCGGCGGGCGCGAACAGCGCCGCGTAGGAGGTGACGTCGTAGCCCGGAATGCCGGCTTCGGCGAGCGACGGCAGGTCGGGCAGCAGCGCGCTGCGTTCGCGGGTGGTGACGGCAAGCGGGCGCAGCGTGCCGGCGCGCACATGCTCGAGCCCGGGCGCCAGATCGATGAACATCATCGAGACGCGTCCGCCGAGCACGTCGTTGAGCGCGGGCGGCGTGCTCTTGTAGGGAATGTGCAGCACGTCGATGCCGGCTTTGCTCTTGAGCGTCTCGCCCGCCACGATGCCGGTGGTGTTGCCGCTCGCGTAAGTGAGCTTGCCGGGATTGGCTTTCGCGTGCGCGACCAGCTCGGGCAGCGTCTTCGCCGGCACGTCCGGATTGACCACCAGCATGAACACGTAGGAGCCGGCGCGCGCGACCGGCGCGAAATCCTTCACCGGATCGTAGGCGAGCGACTTGAACAGATGCGGGTTGGCGGAGTGCGTCGAGTTCGTCGCCATCAGCAGCGTGTAGCCGTCGGGCGCGGCGCGCGCGACATAGGTCGCGGCGATCATGCCGTTGGCGCCGGCCTTGTTCTCGATCACGACGCTCTGGCCCAGCGCGTTCTGCAGATACTGCCCGATGATGCGCGCGATCGAATCCGTGCCGCTGCCGGCCGCGAACGGCACCACGATGGTGATCGGCTTCGACGGATACGGTTGAGCGTTCGCGCCGGTGGCGGCGAGCGTCAGCCCGATCGCGACGAGAAGGCGTAAAAAGCCGCGCATCATTCCTCCCCCTGGGTGTCTCGGCCGTGTCGGCTTGGCGCGATCATACATGGCCCGCGGCGTCCGCGCCGACTGTACGAATCCGCGGGACAACCTGACGATTCGGCATTGACTCCTGACCGCCGCCGAGTCCGTTCGGGGTCTGGCCGCTCGCGGTCCATTTCCGCCAGCTGTCCTGCGGTGGCTACCCGATCTGGTAGTCCACAAAGGGCTTTGGCCCGAGCGCTAGAGCACAGACGCGCGAGTACCGATTCGGCCGCGATTCGTTCCAGACTCGTTCCAAAAGTTGCCGAAGTGCCTGCCGGACGGGCGTTTTCGGCACTCCCGATGTTGCGCAATGGGACGGGCGATGGCCAGCGCCTGTAGCCCGAGCGCCAGCGAAATCCGGGTCGGGAGAGCCGCATCGAGAACAGTCCCGGATTGCGCGGAGTTTATCGTCGGGCGCGCCTTCGGCGCGACCCGATGGCTCCATCTACGCTCGCCGAGTAAATCATTAAGCGTTGTTCGCTGCGATTTTGCGGACCGCGATTCGAGCGCGATTCGTTCGCGGCACGTTCGTCGCCGACCATCGCGCTGTCGCGTTTCGCGACATTACGAAATTTTAGCGTCTCGCGATCGCGAATCCGCGGCGCGCGATTCGAGCACGCTTCGTTCGCCGCACGTTCGCGCCGTTAAACATGACGAGGCGCAGCGGCGCCGACGGCGTTGCATTTTGAGGCGGCGCAGCCGACATCAATGATATGCGGCCTGCCTGCAGCGACCCATGCGCCTGCGCGTCCTGATCCTCGGCGGCTACGGCACGTTCGGCGGGCGGCTCGCGCGCCTGCTCGCCGACGAGGCGCGCCTCACGCTGATCATCGCGGGACGTTCGCGCGAGCAGGCCGAGGCGTTTTGCGCGGCGCTGTCGTCGCAGGCGAGAACGGTTGCGGCGGCGTTCGATCGCGACGGCGACCCCGACGCGCAACTGGCCGCGCTCGCGCCCGACATCGTCGTCGACGCCAGCGGGCCGTTCCAGGCTTACGGCGATCCGTATCGGCTGGTGCGCGCCGCGATCATGCGCGGCATCTGCTATCTCGACCTCGCCGACGGTTCGGACTTCGTCAGCGGCATCGCGAAATTCGACACGGCCGCGAAGGCGCGCGGCGTGTTCGTCATCTCGGGCGTGTCGAGCTTTCCGGTGCTCACCGCGGCGGTGGTGCGCCGGCTCGCCTTCGGCATGACGCGCATCGACTCGATCAGCGGCGGCATCGCGCCGTCGCCCTATGCGGGTGTCGGGCTCAATGTCATCCGCGCCATCGCGGGCTATGCGGGCAAGCCGGTGACGCTCGTGCGCGATGGCCGGGAGACGGTCGGCTACGGGCTGACCGAATCGCGCCGCTACACGATTGCGCCGCCGGGACGCCTGCCGCTCGGCAGCATTCGCTTCTCGCTGGTCGACGTGCCGGACCTGCGAGTGCTGCCCGAACTGTGGCCGGGCCTGCGCGAGAACTGGATGGGCGCCGGGCCGGTGCCGGAAATCCTGCACCGCGCGCTCAACATTTGCGCGTCCGCGGTGCGCTGGAAATTGTTTCCCTCGCTGCTGCCGCTCGCCGGCCTGATGCATCGCGCGATCAACATCCTGCGCTGGGGCGAGCATCGCGGCGGAATGTTCGTCGAGATCGCCGGCGAGGCGGACGGCGCGCGCGTCGTTCGCACATGGCACATGGTGGCCGAAGGCGACGACGGGCCATTCATTCCCTCGATGGCGTGCGAGGCGATCATCCGCCGTTGCCTCGACGGCCGGCTCCCCACGCCGGGCGCGCGCGCCGCCACCGGCGATCTTGAGCTCGCGGATTACGAGACGCTGTTCGCGCGCCGCGCGATCCAGTGCGGCGTGCGCCAAGAGACCGCCGCGACCGCGGCGCTGCCGCTCTATCGGCGCCTGCTCGGCGAGGCCTATGACAGGATGCCGGCGCCGCTGCAGGCGATGCACGACCTGAAAGATGAAATGACCGTGGAAGGCCGCGCGACGGTCACGCGCGGGCGCGGGCTGCTCGCGCGCATCGCTGCGGCGATCGTCGGCTTTCCGCGCGCCGGCGTGGACGTGCCGGTGCGCGTCGCGTTCAGAAACGAGAACGGGCGCGAGCGCTGGACGCGCAGATTCGCGCGCCGTTCGTTCCACTCGACGCAGGAGCAGGGACGCGGGCGTTATCAATGGCTGGTGTGCGAGCGCTTCGGTCCGCTCTGTGTCGGCATGGCGCTGGTGCTGGACGACGGGATACTGCGGCTGATCGTGCGGCGCTGGAGCGTGTTCGGCATCCCGTTGCCGTTATGGCTCGCGCCACGCGGCAATTCCTACGAATACAGCGAAAATGGTCGCTTTCATTTTCACGTCGAGATCGCGCATCCATTCACCGGGTTGATCGTCGGCTATCGGGGGTGGCTGGTTCCCATGTGATTGCGCTTCCCAGCCCACTGTGCCAAGCACATCCCCCTGATCGCCGGAGGCCGGCAAACCCTTCCAAATCATCGCCCGCGTCATCATCTGATTGCCGGAACTGCCTGCTGGATCCTTGATGTCGATATCGTTTTCGTCACATTCGGCCCGCGACGCCCGCGCGCGCGGCGCCGGCGTCACCGCGGTGCTCGGCCCGACCAACACCGGCAAGACGCATCTCGCGATCGAGCGCATGCTGGCGCATTCGAGCGGCATGATCGGCCTGCCGCTGCGGCTGCTCGCGCGCGAGGTCTACAACAGGTGCGTCGAGCGGGTCGGCGCGGAGTCGGTCGCGCTCGTCACCGGCGAAGAAAAGATCAAGCCGTACAATCCGCGCTTCTGGGTCTCGACCATCGAGGCGATGCCGCGCGACCTCGATGTCGCGTTCGTGGCGATCGACGAAATCCAGCTTGCCGCCGATCTCGAGCGCGGCCACGTCTTCACCGACCGCATGCTGAACCGGCGCGGGCGCGACGAAACGCTGGTGCTCGGCGCCGCGACGATGCGCAACATGGTCGAGAAGCTGCTTCCCGGCGCGAACATTCTGTCGCGCCCGCGTCTTTCGACACTGAATTTCGCCGGCGAGAGAAAGCTCACGCGGCTGCCGCGCCGCACCGCCATCGTCGCCTTCTCGGCCGCCGAGGTCTACGAGATCGCCGAACTGATCCGCCGCCAGCGCGGCGGCGCCGCCGTGGTGCTCGGCTCGCTCTCGCCGCGCACGCGCAACGCGCAGGTCGCGCTCTATCAATCGGGCGATGTCGACTATCTGGTCGCGACCGACGCGATCGGCATGGGCCTCAACCTCGACGTCGATCATGTGGCGTTCGCCGCCGACCGCAAATTCGACGGATACCAGTTCCGCAAGCTTAACCCTTCCGAGCTGGCGCAAATCGCCGGCCGCGCCGGCCGCGCGACGCGCGACGGCACATTCGGCACCACCGGCCGTTGTCCGTCGTTCGAGCCGGAACTCGCCCAGGCGCTGGAAAGCCACACTTTCGATTCCGTGAAAGTGCTGCAATGGCGCAACACCGCGCTCGATTTCGCGTCGGTGGGCGCACTTGCGGCCTCACTTGCCGAGGTGCCGGGCGAACAAGGGCTCACGCGCGCGCCGATCGCCGAAGATATCCAAGTGCTGGAGCATGTTTCGCGCGACGAGGATGCGCGCGCGCTGGCCACCTCGCGGGCCGCGATCGAGCGGTTGTGGGAGGTCTGCCAGGTCCCGGACTATCGCAAGATATCGCCCGCCGCCCACGCCGAACTGGCCGCCACCCTCTATGGATTCCTGATGCGGGAGGGTACAATCCCGCCCGAATGGTTCGCGGGCCAAGTGGCGCAGGCGGATCGCACCGACGGCGATATCGATACGCTCGCGAACCGGATCGCCCACATCAGGACCTGGACCTTTGCGGCAAACCGCCCGGACTGGCTCGCCGATCCCGAGCACTGGCAAGGCATCACGCGTGGCGTTGAAGACAAATTGTCCGACGCGCTGCACGAGCGTCTGGCCGAGCGCTTCGTGGACCGCCGCACCAGCGTGTTGATGCGGCGGCTGCGCGAGAACACGATGCTCGAAACCGAAATCACAAAATCCGGCGACGTGGTCGTCGAGGGCCACCCGATCGGAAGGCTCGCAGGCTTTCAGTTTGCGGCCGAGTCCGCCTCCGCCGGCCCCGAAGGCAAGGCGCTGCGCGCAGCCGCGCAGAAGGCGCTCGCCGGCGAGATCGAGGCGCGCGCCAACCGGCTGTCGCATGCGACCGACGAGCAGATCGTGCTGTCGAGCGACGGCTCGCTGCGCTGGCACGGCGAGCCGGTCGGCAAGCTGACGGCGGGCGACGACATCCTGCGTCCGCGCGTGCGCATCCTCTCCGACGAGCATTTGACCGGCCCCTCGCGCGACGCCGTGCAGACGCGGCTCGACCTGTGGCTCAAGGCGCACATGGAGCGGCTGCTCGGGCCGCTGTTTGCGCTCTCCACCGCGGAGGACATCACCGGCATCGCGCGCGGCGTCGCGTTCCAGCTCACCGAGGCGCTCGGCGTGCTCGAGCGCGGCCGCGTCGCCGAGGAGGTCAAAGGCCTCGACCAGGCGGCGCGTGCGGCGCTGCGCAAATACGGCGTGCGCTTCGGCGCCTATCACCTCTATCTGCCGAACCTGCTGAAGCCCGGCCCGCGCGCGCTCGCGACGCAGCTGTGGGCGCTGAAGGAAGCAACGCCGGACACCAAGGGGCTGACCGACGTGCCGCACCTGGCGTCGTCCGGACGCACCTCGTTCCCCGCCGACAAGGAGGTGCCGAAGGCGCTCTATCGCGTGGTCGGTTATCGGGTGTGCGGCGAACGCGCGGTGCGTGTCGATATCCTGGAGCGGCTCGCGGACCTCATTCGTCCGGCGCTCGCGTGGCGGCCGGGCTCGCCGGCGCCCAAGCCGCCCGGCGCGGTTGCGGGCGGCGGCTTCACCGTCACGGTCAACATGACGTCGCTCACCGGTACGTCGGGCGAGGATTTCGCCTCAGTGCTGCGTTCGCTCGGCTATCGCATGGAGAAGAAGCCGAAGCCGGTGGAGGCGCCACCTCCCGCGCCGGCTGCTGCTCCCGAGGT
>DATEKY010000608.1:0-4618 GCA_035277225.1 Xanthobacteraceae bacterium | reverse complement strand
CGACGACCTCGCAGCCGTGCCGCTGAAGGCGCTGATGGCGCGCAATCCCAAGGTCGACTGGACGCAGGTCGACGAGGTCTATTTCGGCTGCGCCAACCAGGCCGGCGAGGACAACCGCAATGTCGCCCGCATGGCGCTGCTGCTCGCGGGACTCCCGGACAACGTCCCGGGCGTGACCTTGAACCGGCTGTGCGCCTCGGGTCTCAACGCGGTCGGCGCCGCCGCGCAGGCGATCCGCGCGGGCGATATCGATTTCGCCATCGCGGGCGGGGTGGAGTCGATGACGCGCGCCCCGTTCGTCCAGGGCAAGGCCACGGAGGCGTTCTCGCGCGCGGCCGAGATCTACGACACCACGATCGGCTGGCGCTTCATCAATCCCCTGATGAAGAAGCAATACGGCGTCGACGCGATGCCGGAGACCGGCGAAAACGTCGCCGAGGAATTCCAGGTCAAGCGCGCCGACCAGGACGCCTTCGCGTGGCGCTCGCAGCAGCGCGCCGGCAAGGCGATCGCGGCCGGCTACTTCGCCGAAGAGATCGTGCCGGTCGAGATCGCCGGCAAGGTGCCGGTGAAGATCGATACCGACGAGCATCCGCGTCCCGAGACAACGCTCGAGGGCCTGGCCAAGCTGAAGACCCCGTTCCGCGAGCCCGGCACGGTGACGGCCGGCAATGCATCGGGCGTGAACGACGGTGCCGCCGCCATGATCATCGCATCGGAGGCCGCGGTGAAAGCCCACGGCCTGACGCCGCGTGCGAAAATCGTCGGCATGGCGTCGGCCGGCGTGCCGCCACGCATCATGGGGATCGGCCCGGTGCCGTCCACGCGCAAGCTGATGGAGCGGCTCGGGCTGAAGATCGGCGACTTCGACGTGATCGAGCTGAACGAGGCGTTCGCCTCGCAGGGTCTCGCCTGCATGCGCCAGTTAGGCTTGCCGGACGACGCCGAGCACGTGAACCCGAACGGCGGCGCGATCGCGCTCGGCCATCCCCTCGGCATGTCGGGCGCGCGCATCGCGATGACGGCGGCGCATCAGTTGCAGAAGATCGGCGGCAAGCGCGCGCTTGCCACCATGTGCGTCGGCGTCGGCCAGGGCGTCTCGCTGGCGATCGAGCGCGTTTGAGTCTTTTCAGCGCAGCCGCCGCCAGCGGTCGATCGAGTACGGGCCGCCGCCCGCGACATAGAGCAGGCAGAAGGCGCCGACGATCATCATGTTCTTCTCGAAATGCGCGGTCTGCATCATGCGCGCCTCGGGCGGCGCCTGCCAGAAGCGGTGAGCGATGAACGCCGCCACGATCGTGAAGGCGATCAGCACGAGGCTCGCCCAGCCGGTCGCGAGCCCGAGCACGATGCAGAGCCCGCCGATCGTTTCGACCGCGGCACCAAGCCACGCCAGCAGCGGCGCGATCTCGACCGGAATGCCGTTGTTCGCGAGCGAAGCGGCGAACTGATCGATGCCAGAGAGTTTCTGGATCCCGCTCATCATGAACAGGCCGCCAAGCACCACGCGCCCGACAAGCCAGATCACGCCACCGCCGGCCGCGCGGTTTGCGAGCGATGGCGCAACGTAGTCGCGGTTGGCGGTCCAGTCCGACGTCGTCATGAAACACCTCTTTTGGGCAATGAATCCTTGCAATGAACCGCGGAATATTCTGAAAGGTTCCGACGTACGGAGCTTGTTCCAATGCCTATGAGTCCCGGCTACATCCCCTTCCATCCGAACCCCTCGAAGCCGGCTTACAGGCCGCCGGCCGGTGCGGTCGACGCGCACTGTCATGTTTTCGGCCCGGAAGCCGTGTTCCCGTTCGCGCCGAAGCGCAAATACACGCCGTGCGACGCGCCGAAGGAGAAGTTGTTCGCCCTGCGCGACTTCCTCGGCTTCGACAAGAACGTGATCGTGCAGGCGACCTGCCACGACACCGACAATCGCGCACTGGTCGATGCGCTGGTCAGCTCGAATGGCAAGGCCAGGGGCGTTGCCTTCGTCGGTGAAGAGATCACCGATGCGGAACTCAAGGGCCTGCATGACGCCGGCGTGCGCGGCGTGCGCTTCAACTTCATCAAGCGCCTGGTCGACTCCACGCCGCGCGACGTGATGCAGCGGATCGCTGCGCGCATCGCCGGGCTCGGCTGGCACATCGTGATCTATTTCGAGCACGCCGACCTCGAGGAAATGGGCCCGTTCCTCAAATCGCTGCCCACCAGCTTGGTGTTCGACCACATGGCCTGCCCGGACGTAAGGCAAGGCGTCGAGGGCAAGGCGTTCCAGAACTGGCTGAAGGCGATCGACGCCAACAAGAGCTGGATCAACAAGGTGACCTGCCCGGAGCGCTTCACCGTCGCGGGGCCGCCGTATGACGATGTGGTTCCGTTCGCGCGCGCCATCGTCGAACGCTTCGGCGACCGCGTGCTGTGGGGCACCGACTGGCCGCATCCGAACATGAAGAACGAAGCGCCGGACGACGGCGTGCTGACCGACATGATCCCGAAGATCGCGCCGACGCCTGGGCAACAGCAGGCGCTGCTGGTCGACAATCCGATGCGGCTGTATTGGGGCTAATTCCCAGGCCTCATCCTCAGAGCCCGAGCGCGGAGGCACGGCTGTCATCCCGGCCAAGCGAGCGCAGCGAGCGCGAGCCGGGACCCATGAAACACCGGACGATCGCGTTTCGCACGGACCGGGCTATGTGGGTCCCGGCTCTCACGCTGACGCGTTCGGCCAGGATGACAGTCGCACCAGCGGCGCTCCTCGGCATGAGGACCGGTGCAGCCTGAGGGCCGGCGATAGCCACCGCGCGGGAATTGCTGGCCACGTTGCCAATCATGGCGTCGCCGAGTATGGGAAGCGCGACATCGGACCGCATTTCGTGCATGCGGCCGCCGTTTGATGCGGGACGCTCAAGGAGAGAACGCCGATGGCGAAGGCGAAACAAGAGAACGAGTACGAGGACATTCCCGGCACGTTCGTGTTCAACGCGGAGCGCTCGCGCCAGGGCTACGGCATCAACATGTTCTGCATGTCGCTGATGAAGGATGCAAACCGCAAGGCCTTCAAGGCGAACGAGGCCGAGTACCTCAGGCAGTATCCGCTCACGCCGGAACAGACCGACGCGATCCTCAAGCGCGACTACAACCGCATGCTCGAGCTCGGCGGCAACATCTATTTCACCGCCAAGCTCGGCGCGACCGACGGACACTCGTTCCGCCACCTCGCGGCGGTGATGACCGGCTCCACCCAGGAGGACTACGCCGCGATGATGCTCGCCGGCGGCCGTTCGGTGGAAGGCAACCGATCGAAGTCGGGCAAATACGACAAGCCGGCCAAGAAGGCCGCCGCGAAGAAGGTCGCGGCCAAAGGCGCGAAGAAGGCCAAGTCCAAGAAATCCTCAAAGAAGCGGAAGTGACCCGTGGCGAAAATCATCGCAGGAATTTCCTCGTCGCACGTGCCGGCCATCGGCGCCGCGATCGACAACAAGCAGACCGAGGAGCCCTACTGGAAGCGGGTGTTCGCCGGCTTCGAGAAGTCCAAGCAATGGATGGCCGCGGCCAGACCCGACGTGGTGATCGCGATCTATAACGATCACGCCTCGGCGTTTTCGGTCGAGATGATCCCGACCTTCGCGCTTGGCACCGCGGCGCAATTTCCCCCCGCCGACGAGGGCTGGGGCCCGCGCCCGGTGCCGGTGGTGAAGGGACATCCGGAGCTTGCCTCGCACATCGCGACGTCGGTCATCCTCGACGGCTTCGACCTCACCATCGTCAACAAGATGGAGGTCGACCACGGGCTGACCGTCCCGCTCAATCTGGTGTTCGGTTCGCCGAAGGAATGGCCCTGCCCGGTCATCCCGCTTGCCGTGAACGTGGTGCAGTATCCGCCGCCGACCGGCCAGCGCTGCTACGACCTCGGCAAGGCGATCCGCCGCGCGGTCGACAGCTTCCCGCAGGATCTGAACGTCGTGATCTTCGGCACCGGCGGCATGTCGCATCAGATCAGCGGCCCGCGCGCCGGCCTGATCAACCAGAAATTCGACAAGGCCTTCCTCGACGGCCTGACCAAGAACCCGAAGGCGCTCGCGCGCATGCCGCACATCGAATACATGCGCGAGGCCGGCGCCGAGGGCATCGAGATGGTGATGTGGCTCGTCATGCGCGGTGCGCTCGACGAGAAGGTGAAGGAAGTCTATCGCTTCTACACCGTGCCGGCCTCGAACACCGCGGTCGGCCACATCATCCTGCAGAATGGCGTGGGCGCGCGGAAAACCGCCGCGAAGAAATCCGCGACGAAGAAGAAGAAAGCGAAGGCAAGGAAAGCCGCATGAAGATCTGCGTTGCGGGCCAGGGTGCGTTTGGCCAGAAACATCTCGACGCGCTGAAGCGCATTCCGGACGTGGAAGTCACCTCGCTGGTCGGCGGCAATCAGGACGCAACCGCGAAGGTCGCCGAGAAATACGGGATCAAGCACTACACCGGCGATCTCTCCGAAGGGATCAAGCGCGCCGACGCCGTGATCCTGACCACGCCGACCAAGATGCATTTCCGCCAGGGCGAGCAGGTGATGCGCGCCGGCAAGCATGTGCTGGTCGAGATCCCGGTGACGGATTCGGTCGAGGATGCCGAG
>DATEKY010000607.1:0-6541 GCA_035277225.1 Xanthobacteraceae bacterium | reverse complement strand
TGCGGGACGCATCTATGTGGTCACCGGCCCGAACATGGCCGGCAAGTCGACCTTCCTGCGCCAGAACGCGCTGATCGCGGTGATGGCCCAGATGGGCAGCTTCGTGCCGGCGAAGCGCGCGCGCATCGGCGTGATCGACCGGCTGTTCTCGCGCGTCGGCGCCGCCGACGATCTCGCGCGCGGGCGGTCAACGTTCATGGTCGAGATGGTCGAGACCGCCGCGATCCTCAATCAGGCGACCGAGCGCGCGCTGGTGATCCTCGACGAGATCGGACGCGGCACCGCGACCTTCGACGGGCTGTCGATCGCCTGGGCCGCGATCGAGCATCTGCACGAGGAGAATCGCTGCCGCGCGCTGTTCGCGACCCATTTCCATGAGCTGACCGCGCTGTCGGGAAAGCTCGCGCGGCTGCACAACGCGACCGTGCGGGTGAAGGAATGGCACGGCGACGTCGTGTTCCTGCACGAGGTGGTCGCCGGCGCGGCGGATCGCTCCTATGGAATCCAGGTGGCGAAACTCGCCGGGCTCCCGCACGCCGTGATCGAGCGTGCCAAGCTGGTGCTGGCGCAGCTCGCATCGCAGGACCGCGCCTCGCCGGCGCGCACCCTGATCGACGACCTGCCGCTGTTCGCGGCGCGCGCGGCGCCGGCGAAGGCGGACCAACCTGATCCGGTTGCCGAGGCGCTCGCCGCGCTCAATCCAGACGAGATGTCGCCGCGCGACGCGCTCGACGCGCTCTATGCACTCAAGCTCAAGGCGGGGAAGAAAAACTAGAGCATGATCCCGAAAAGTGGGCACCGGTTTTCGGAAAAGATCATGCTCCACTAATTAAGCGGCCTTCGCCAGTTTGCGGCGGCCGTAGAGCCATAGTCCGAAATTCCATCCCACGCAGGTGGCGAGCGCGACAGACAGCGCAGCCCAGCGGCCAAGCGGCAGCACGGTGAGGTGCAGAAGCAGCACCGCGAAGGCGAACCCCATCATGCCCCATTGGCTGTTCGCCAGCAGCGCCGCTGTCGCACGGCCGCCGATGCGCGGCATCAGCACGAGGATCAGGCTCGAGAATACCGCGGGAAACAGTGCCAGTACGCCGCTGATGCGCGGCCCGAGAACGCTCGACAGCGTCACGATGACGGCGACGAGCGTCGCGACCAGCGCGGCGCGCAGCGGAATGTCGTACCAGCGGCGCGTAATCAGCGGCATCCTGGCGATGCGGAATCGCTGGACCAGCGGCAGGCAGATCGCGAGCGCCACGATATTGATCGCGATGCCGGCGAACAAAGTCCATTCGAACGAGCGCACCAGAAGCGCGAAGACGAACCAGATGCTGATGCCGGCACCGAGGCTCACGATCAGGCTGCGCGTCTGCGCAAGATGGACGTAGACGAGCGACATCAGGATGGTCGAGGCATTCATCGGCAGGCTTGCGAGGGCACTTTGCGCGATGAATGCATCATTGTGATCGAGTGCGAGCGAGACGTAGGCGGGGCCGGCCGAGACCGGCAGCGTCGCGACCAGCGCGCCGATCGCGGGTCCGGAGCGCTCGGTGATCATGGAGGCCGTGACCACGAACGCCGCCGCGACGGCCATGCGCAGCGCGACGGAGAGAATGAGGGCGAGTTCGGGGGACATGGAAGCGTGGACACCGGCCGTGCATTTCCCTCTCCCCGCGTACGGGGAGAGGGACCGCTCATGCCCGCTTGAGACTGACCTCGACTGGCGGGCCGCTCTTGATGGTCTGATACACCACGCAATAGCGCTCGGTGAGCTTCAACAGCTGATCGAGCTTCTCCTGCGGCGCGTCGGTGTCGACCGCGAAGGTGAGGCGGATCTGCGCGAAGCCGACCGGGGCGTCTTTCGCCACGCCGAGCGTGCCGCGGAAATCAAGATCGCCTTCCGCCGACACCGTGCCGGACTTGAGCGGAATGTCGAGCGCGGTCGAGACCGCCTTCAACGTCACGCCGGCGCAGGCGACCAGTGCTTCGAGCAGCATGTCGCCCGAACACAGCTCCAAGCCAGAGCCGCCGGTCGCCGGATGCAATCCCGCGATGGCGAGCGCGCGCCCGGTCTCGACCTTGCAGGCGATGTTGCCGTCGTCGAGCGTCCCCTTGGCCTTGAGCGTGATCATCGCGGCGGTAGGGTCGCCCTTGTAGCGCTCCTTGATCGGCGCCTGCATCGCGCGCAGTGCGTTTGCGTCCATTAAAAATGCTCCGTGTTCTTACTTTCTTGTCCCTCCCCGAAGGGGGAGGGTGGCTCATCGCGTCAGCGAGGAGCCGGGTGGGGATTACGCCGCCGGCGTCAGCACGACGCGGCCGACGATCTTGCCGGCGCGCAGATCGTTCAAGGTCGCGTTGACCTCGTCGAGCGGGCGGGTGCGGATCGGCACCGGCGGCATGCCGGTGCGCTTCACCAGGTCGAGCAGCTCCGCCATGTCGCTCTGGCTGCCGACGTAAGACCCGCGCAAGGTCATCGCGCGCAGCGGCAGATACGGCGTCGGCACCGTCACGTCGCCGCCATAGAGGCCGACGATCACGACCGTGCCGCCCTTGATCAGGCTGCTGACCGCGAGATTGACGGTCGCGCCCGAGCCGACGAAATCGACCACCGCCCAGGCGCCGCCGCCGGTCGCCTTCTGGATCTGCTGCACGGCATCGGCTGCGCCGCCGTCGACCGCCTTGGTGGCGCCGGCCTTCAGCGCCGCATCGCGCTTGGCCTGGTCGATATCGACGATGACGACGTCCTTGGCGCCCATCTTGCGCGCCAAGGTCACGCCCATCAGCCCGACGCCGCCGGCGCCGATGATGACGACCGCTTCGTCGGCCAGCGTCGCCGAGACTTTCTTCAGCGCGCTGTAGGCGGTGACGCCGGAACACGCCAGCGGCGCCGCCTCGACCGGCTTGAGGTTGCCGATATCGAACAGATGGCGCGGATGCGGCGTCAGCATGTGCGTCGCATAGCCGCCCTGCGAGAACACGCCGACGTTCTGCGGCGTGAGGCAGAGGTTCTCGTCGCCGCGCAGGCACACCTTGCAGCTGCCGCAGCCCATCCACGGATTGACCAGCCGCACGTCTCCTACCTTGACGCCCTTCGCGTCCGGCCCGAACGCCACTACCTCGCCGACGTTCTCGTGTCCCATGGTGAGCGGCAGCTTGATGCCGCGGTCGGCCAGCATCAGCTTCTTGCCGCCGCCGATCTCGTAATAGCCGTCCCAGATGTGCAGGTCGGAGTGGCATACGCCGGCTGCGAGCATCTTCAGCAGCACCTGCGTGCCGGTCGGCTTCGGGTTCTCGGCCTCGTTCATCTGCAGCGGCGCGCCGCACTGGCAGACCTGAAAGCTCCTCATCGCGTTTCCTCTGCTGTTCTGGCAGTTGAGGAAGCCTTATCGGACATGCCGGCTAGCCCGACAAGGGCGGCGTTTGCGGCTCGTCGCCCTGCGACTCGGAGGCCTGGCGCTGCTCGACCTGTCTTTGCACGAACGAGCCGATGAAGGCGCCGAGCGTCAGCTTGGTCAGGTCGAAGAAGCTGCGCTGGCTCTCGGGGTCGAGCGGCAGCAGCGCCAGGATTGCGAAGATGAGCGTCAGCGTGACCGTCGTCAGCGGCAGCCCGGTGAGCCCGAGCTTGGTGAAGGTTCCGGTGAAGCCGCGCAGGCTCGACAGCCGCACATACTGGTCGATCGATTGCGACTTGCCATCGCGGATCAGCGGCGCCAGCAGCGCATAGTTGTTGGGCGGGATCGGGCTTTCCGGATTGGCCCCCGACGCGACCACCAGCTTGTAGCCGACATAGCCGCTCACGATGGTGGTGATGAACAGCAGGCCATGCGGCAGATACAGCGCCATCATCAGGATGAACGGGGTCGTGGTCGGGCCGAAATCGAACTTGAGGGTGGCATCCCGCCCGGTGATCAAGCTGAAAATGGCAGGGAGAAAGATCAACAGCAGCAGCGCCAGGAAAGCTGCCAGCGAAATCGCGAACGGCAGCTTCGATTTGTGCAGCACCAGCGAATTCACCGCGACCGGCGTACTGTCGGGAACGCGCCGTGCCGCGTCCGTATCGGTCTCACTCATGGCTGTGACTCCCCAACGCCACCGACAAGGCGGCATGGGAAACAACCATAGGTGCTTTCGCGCCCGCGCGCTATCGCGCTACCACCACATCGCAGAGCCGGTATCCGACTTCGTCTCGCGGTCGTCGATCGTCGCCTTGCGGTCGAGCGAGCGGTCGAGCGCCGCCATCACGCGCCGCTTGGCGAAGTCGTAAGCCGCCGACTGGCGATCGCGCGGGCGGGCAAGGTCGATCTCGATCTCGGCGAACACGCGTCCCGGCTTCGGGCGCATCACCACCACGCGGTCGGCGAGCACGATTGCCTCGTCGACGTCGTGGGTGACCACGACCAGCGTCGGCTTCCCGTCCGCCCACAGGTCGAGCAGGTGGTCCTGCAGATCGACGCGGGTGAACGCGTCGAGCGCCGAGAACGGCTCGTCGAGCAGCAGCACTTCCGGCCGCATGATCAGCGCGCGCGCGATCGCGACGCGCTGCGCCTGTCCGCCGGACAATTCGCGCGGCCACACGTTCGCCTTGTCGGCAAGGCCGACGCGGTCGAGCTGGCGCGCGACGCGCTCGGCCCGTTCGGCCTTCGGCCGGTCGGCGAGGCCGAAGGCGACATTGTCGGCGACGGTGAGCCACGGCAAGAGCCGCGGCTCCTGGAACACGATGCCGATCTTCTCGTGCGGCGAGACGATCTGATCGCCGTCGAGCGCGACTGCGCCCTGGGTCGGATTGTCGAGCCCGGAGACGAGCCGCAGCAACGTCGACTTGCCGCAGCCCGAGCCGCCCACCACCGCGACGATCTCGCCCGGCGCGACGTCGAGCGAAATGCCGTCGAGCGCGCGCACGAGATTGGCGTAGGTCTTTCCGACGTGGGCGATACTGAGCATCAGGACTTTTTCTCTTTGCGCATAATCTGATCCGAAAACCGGTGTCCACTTTTCGGGATCATGCGCGTGCTCCGTAACGGTCTTCCCACTTCAGGAACGGCGCCGCGGCCGCGCTCAGGAGCCAGTCGGTCACTTTGCCGAGCACCGCGAAAGCAAGGATCGCAGCCACGATCTCGGCCGGCTTGCCGAGCTGCTGGCCATCGATGAGCAGATAGCCCAGTCCCTCGGACGCGCCCATGAATTCCGCCGCGATCACGAACATCCAGCCGAGGCCCAACCCCGCGCGCAGCGCGATGATGTAGGCCGGCAGCACGGCGGGCAGCAGGATGCGCCGCACCATCTGCGCACCCGAGAGACGGAACACGCGACCGACCTCGACGATCTTGCGATCGACCGAGAGGATTGCGCCCATCACACCGAGATAGATCGGGAAGAACACGCCGACCGCGATCAGGGCGACCTTCGAGGTTTCGAAGATTCCAAGCCAGAGGATGAACAGGGGAATCCAGGCGATCGACGGCACCGCGCGCAGCCCCTGCAGGCTTGGATCCACCAGGCGGCGCACGATCGTCGAATATCCCGCGATTGCCCCGAGCAGCGTTCCGGCGGCGGTGCCCAGGCCGAAGCCCACGACAACCCGCAGCACCGTCGCAATCACGTGACGCTGCAGTTCGCCGGCTGCGGCGAGCTCTGCGAATTCCTGATAGATGCGCGAGGGCGGCGGCACCAGCCGGCCGTCGGAAAAACCCATCCGCACCGCGATCTCCCAAGCGATCGCAAGCCCGATCGGGAGCGCGAGCCCGAGCGCGGGGCGCGCGAAGCGCGCAAGCGAAGGACGTTCGCCCGCGAGGGCGGCGGGTTCGGCGGCAGTCATGGAGAACAAAGACATGGGCAGCACGCAGATTGCAATGTTGAAGTGATGCGCGGAGCGGACCGCGAGCGCCGCTTACCCTCTCCCCTTGAGGGAGAGGGTCGCCGCGAAGCGGCGGGGAGAGGGGTTGCCGAGGGTCAACGAAGAAACCCCTCACCCGGCTCGCTGCGCTCGCCACCCTCTCCCTCAAGGGGAGAGGGTTGCACCTGCGCCTGCGGCTCTAATTCGTCACCGCCACCCAGCGGTCGTCGATCAGATTCTCCACCGCCGCCTTCACGTCGACGTCGGCCTTGATCACGCCGGCCTGCTGCAGCGCGACGCCGGCCGCCAGGATCGACTCCTTCTGCGGCGCGCCGATGCGCGAATGCGTCAGCTCGGTGCGCTCCTTGAGCTGCTTGTCGACCACCGCGTCCGGCAGCTTGGTCGCCGCGATGAATACGCGCTTCACGTCGCCGTAGTTCGCCAGCGAATGCTTGCGCGCCGCCTCGTAGACGGTGAGCACGCGCCGCACCAGATCCGGATGATCCTTCAGGAACTCCTCGCGCACGTTCAGGATGCCCCAGGTGTTCGCCTCCGCCTTGCGGAAGAACAGCCTGGCGCCGTCCTCGACTTCGGCCTGCGCCATCATCGGATCGAGACCGGCCCAGGCGTCGACGTCGCCGCGGATCAGCGCGGTCTTGCCGTCGGGATGCTGCAGCAGCACCGGCGTGATGTCCTTTTCGGTCAGCCCGGCGT
>DATEKY010000606.1:0-9470 GCA_035277225.1 Xanthobacteraceae bacterium | reverse complement strand
GGCGGCGGCGGTGGCGGCGGTGGCGGTGGCGGTGGCGGTGGCGGCGGCAAATGACGCGACGCCGACAAGAACACGAGAGGGGCTTCGGCCCCTCTCTCTTTTTTCAACCTTGCCGGTCCCGATCTTCAGCACCGTGACACGCGTCAGGGTGCAGGCCCGCGATCGTTCCTGCCGTTGCGATTTTCATACGCGCGGATGAGCCCCACGGCGGCCGGCAGCACCAGCGACATGAAGGTGAAGCGTGCGAGGTGATGCACGCCGACAAACACCGGGTCGAGGTGGAGCGCGAATGCGATGATGGTCATCGCCTCGATCGCGCCCGGCGCGTAGGCCATCACGACGTCGGCAAGGCGCAGGTTCAGCCCCCACGCGACCACGGCCGCGAACAGGCATCCGACCGTGGTGCCGACGAGCAGCGCGCCGATCCCGACCAGCCCGAGCCGCGCCAGCGAGCGGAAGTCGGCGCCGCCGAGCCGCGTGCCGATCATCGCGCCCATCACGATGAACGAGCAGATCGCGATCGGCACGGGCAGGAACGCGTGCACCCAGCCCCCGCCATGCAGCACGCCCGAGGCCGCCATCGCGCCGACGATCAGCCCGCCCGGCATGCGGAACCGAAAGGCGAGCCATCCGGCGCCGGCCGATGCGGCCACCAGCACGGCGAGCTCGACGACCGACTGCAGCATCGGTCCGCCACCGCCGCGTGGCGGCGGCAGACCGGCCACACCGAACGCCGCAAACGCGATCGGCAGCGCGACCGCCAGGATGAACAGCCGCACGGTCTGCACCATCGCGATCGCGCGCACGTTCGCGCCGGTGTCCTGCGCCAGCGCCATCGCCTGCGCGAGCGCGCCGGGCGCGGCGGCGAACAGCGCCGAGAGCGTGTCCCAGCCGTGCACGAATTTCAGATAGGTCATCACCGAGGTGGTGATCGCGACCATCGCGACGGTGAGCGCCAGCATGCTGAGCGGCCAGGTCACCATGGTGGCGACCGTCTCGGGCGTCACCGACGAGCCGAGCGAGATGCCGAGAATGATGTAGACGATGCGCCCGACCTGCGGCGGCACGAACACCGGCCGTCCCGAGAGCGCCGCGGCCGAAACCCCGATGATCGCGCCGGAGAGCCAGCCGGCCGGCATCCCGGCAAGGCCGAGCGCGGCCGCGCCGACACCGGCATAAGCGATGGTCTCAGCGAAGCGGCCGAACAAGTGCGATTGGGGCGGCGAAACGGACATCGGCGAAAAAAATCAATGCCGCCGGCGAGGCCCCGGGTCAAATGCCTCACGGCATCGAAGCCATGCAGCTTCGCAGCGCTTTACGCGCCGCGCTTCTTCGCGTCCCACGCCCGCACCGCGGCGACCGCGAACGGCATCGCGAGCGAGACGAACAGGAAGCGCGCGAGGTGGTGCACGCCGACGAAGGCGGGATCGAGATGCAGGATGAAGGCGAGGATGGTCATCGCTTCCATTCCGCCCGGCGCATACGCGATCATCACATCGGCGATGCGCAGCGACAGCAGGCTCGCGACGATCAGCGCGAGCAGGCAGGCGAGCGAAGTCGCGACCGCGAGCGCGCCGCAGCCCGCAACGCTCAGGCGCACGAGCTGCGCCCGGTCGACGTTGCCGATCCGCGCACCGATCAGCGCACCGGTCGTGACCAGGCACGCCGTGATCACCGGCCAGGGGAGCATCACGCTGATGATGCCGGCGCCGTGCAGCACGCCGGACGCGATCATCGAGCCGACCATCAGGCCGCCGGGCAGCCGGACGCGCTGCGCCAGCCATCCGGCGAGCGCGCACAGCGCGATCAGCACCGTAAGATGCATCAGGTAGTCGGGCAGCGACTCGGTCATATGGCGCAGCGGCGGCGAGCCGCCGACGCCGGCGAACCCGAACGCGGCCGGCAGCGCAACGATCAGCACGAACAGGCGCACCGTCTGCACGGTGGCGATCGGCCGCACATCCACGCGGTAGTCGGCCGCGAGCAGCAGCGACTGGCTGAGTGCGCCGGGTGCCGATCCGAGCAGCGCGGACACGCCGTCCCAGCCGTGCACGAACCGCAGATAGCCCGCCGACGCGACCGTCACCAGCGCGATCGAGACGACCAGCGCGAGCAGGCTGAGCGGCCACGCCGCCATCGTGTGCAGCGTTGCGGGAGTGACCCCGCCGCCGAGCGTGATGCCGATCAGCACGAACAGCGCGCGCGCGAGCGGGTCGGGGAAATGCATCGTCCGCCCGAAAATGCCGAGCCCGGCAACCGCCACGATCGCGCCCGACATCCATCCGGCCGGAATGCCGGCGAGGCCGAACGCCGCGCCGCCGACGATCGCCGCGAACAGGGTCTCCGCGAAACGGCGAAGCCGCACGATGGATTTGGCGCGGGAGAACGACATCGGACCGGCCGATCAATGCCGCCCGCGGCGCGCCGGGTCAAATGACCTGATGGCATCGATGCCATGCACGCGCGTGATCCCGAAAAGTGGTCACCGGTTTTCGGACAAGATCACGGCAAGAGAATAGCCGCTGGCGCCTCAGGCGCTGCGGGTCTCGCTCAGCACGATGCGCACGAGGTCGGCGGCGTTCTTGGCGCCGAGCTTCTCCATGATGCGCGCGCGATGCACCTCGATGGTGCGCGGCGAGATGCCGAGCTCGCGCCCGGCCTGCTTGTTCGACAGGCCCGCCGCGATCTGGTTGAGCACGTCGCGCTCGCGCGCCGTCAGCAGGTCCTGACCGGCGAACGTCTTCGCCGGCACGTCGGCGCTGGTGCCGCGCTGCGCGCGCCGCGCCCAGGCTTCGATCGCCTCGCGCACGCGCGTCACCACGGTCGCGGCATCGAACGGCTTCTCGATGAAATCGAGCGCGCCGCTCTTGATCGCCTCGACCGCCATCGGGATGTCGCCGACGCCCGAGATGATGAAGATCGGCGCCGGATACTGCTGCGCGTTGAGTTCCTTCAGGATGTCGAGGCCGGACTGGCCGGGCATCTGCACGTCGAGGATGATGCAGGCCGGCGTTTGCGCCCTGGCGGCGGCGAGGAACGACGCGCCCTCGGCGAATCCGCTGACCTGATAGCCCTCGCGCGACAGCACGACCGACAGTGCATTGAGCACCAGCTGATCGTCATCGACGATGAATATCGCTCCGGAGCCCGTGTCCGCCATCGATGCAGCCTCGCTCACGTTTGCCGCGAATCGTCTCCTCGTTTCCCGCGCGTCAGGGTGCTCGGCGTGAGGAAAGATTGCAATCCCGCCAACCATATCTCACACACGGTAGCAGGAAACCGCTATTACAAACCCGCCGCGACGACTTTGGCAACGCGTTCGACCGCTGTCTCCAGTTGTTCCGCATTGCGCGCAAAACACAGCCGCAGGAACTCCTCGCCGCCGGCGCCGAACGCGGTTCCGGGCGCGAGGCCGACATTCGCCTCGTCGATCAGCCGCATCGCGAGCCGCCGCGTGTCGGTTTCGCCGTCGACCTTGAAGAACAGATAGAACGCGCCCTGCGGCGCCGCGAAACGGCAGCGGCCGGTCTTGCCGAGCGCCGCGCAGACGATCTCGCGGCCGCGCCGCGCGCGCTCGATCTGGTGCGCGACGAAGCCTTCGCCGCGCTCGATCGCCGCCACCCCCGCACGCTGCATGAACTGCGCAACACCCGAGGTCGCGTATTGGATCATGTTCTCGATCACCTGGCCGAGCGCGGGGTTGGCGCCGATCCAGCCGACCCGCCATCCGGTCATCGCCCAGTTCTTCGAGAACGTGTTCACGAACAGGACGCGATCCTCCGCCTCCATCACGTCGTAGAACGACGGCGCGCGGGCCCCCTCGCCGTACCAGAAGCGCGCATAGGTCTCGTCGGCGACGACCCAGATGCCGTGACGACGCGCAAGCGCGAGCAGCGCGCGCAGGTCGTCGAGCGTCGCGGTCCAGCCGGTCGGATTGGACGGCGACACGATGAACAGCGCGCGCGTGCGCGGCGTGACCGCCCCGGCCAGCCGTTCGAAGTCGAGCGACCAGCCGCCATTGCCGAACGACATGGGTACTTCGATCGGGCGCGCCCCCATGATGCCGGCGGCGGCTGCGGCATTCGGCCAGGTCGGCGTCGGGATCACGACCTCGTCGCCGGTGCCTGCCAGCATCGCGAGCACGATCTGGATCGCCTGCATGCCGGAGCCGGTCACGTAGAATTCCTCGGGCGAGAAATCGCGGCCGTACAGCGCCGCGTGATAGCGCGCGAGCGCGCGGCGCAAATCCGGGATGCCGCGCTGCCAGGTGTAGAAGGTCTCGCCCGCCGCGAGCCCGCGGGTCGCGGCTTCGCAGATGAACGCCGGCGTCGGCAGATCGCCCTCGCCGATCCAGAGCGGAATGAGCCCGGGGCGGCCGCGCCCGTAATTGGCGACCTCGACGATGCCGCTTTCGGGCGCCGTGCGCGCCTCGCGCCGCAGCGCATCGGCAAGCCCGGTCGGCGGTTTCAGCGACGGCTCGTTCATTGCGCGTTCCAGGCACGCCACAGCGGCGCGCATTCTAGCGCGCCGCAGCACCACGTCTCATCAAAAGACTTGTTATCGAAGACTCGGCCAGAACCGATCGATTTGCCTGACGTCAGGCCGGCTTTCTCGCCAGAATGTCGCGGATTTCCTGCAGCAGCACCTCCTGGCGCGGCGCCTCGGCGGGTTTCGCGGGCTTCTCGGCTTCCTTGACGGCCAGCCGGTTGATGCCGCGCACCACCATGAACAGCACCCAGTCGATGATCAGGAAGTTGATCACGATGGTGATGAAGTTGCCCCAGGCGAGCACCGCGCCCTGCTTCTTGGCGTCCGCCAGCGAGCCAGCCGTCACCGACTTCGACAGCGCGACGAAATGATTCGAGAAATCGAGCCCGCCGGTCACCGCGCCGATGATCGGCATGAAGATGTCGCCGACCATCGACTCGACGATCTTGCCGAATGCCGCGCCGATGATCACGCCGACCGCGAGGTCGACCACGTTGCCGCGCATCGCGAATTTCTTGAATTCCTCGAGCATCGTTGACCCTCCTTCGCCGCCCCGAACGAGGCTGGTGGCCCACAAAGCCTAACCCGATTCCCCCTGCGCCCGCGACGTTAACGGTTCCGGCAATTGCGCCAATCGGTTACGATGGACAGCGCCGCCGTCCTGTGGTGCGCTGAAGCCCGCCACGGTACCGCGGTGCCCACGAGGGTTGCCTTAAGCCATGCTGCAAGGCTGGGTCGTCATCGTCGTTGCGCTCGGCTACATCGGGCTCCTGTTCGTCATCGCGAGCTATGGCGACAGCGTGCGCACCCGCAGCGGCGTGCGCGCGCGCACCATCATCTATCCGCTGTCGCTCGCGATCTATTGCACCTCCTGGACCTTCTTCGGCTCGGTCGGGCTCGCCTCGCGCACCGGCTACGACTTCCTCACCATCTATGTCGGTCCGATCATCATGATCGGGCTCGCCTCGCCGCTGATCGCGCACGTCGTGCGGCTGGCGAAGACGCAGAACATCACCTCGATCGCCGACTTCATCGCGGCGCGTTACGGCAAGCACCAGGCGGTCGCCGCGACCGTGGCACTGATCGCGATCGTCGGCTCGATCCCGTACATCGCGCTGCAGCTCAAGGCGGTCTCCGCCTCGCTCGGCGCGATCCTGGCCCATCTCGACATCACCACCGGCAGCGCGCAGCCGATCCTCGGCGACATCGCGCTGTTCGTCGCGCTGGCGATGGCGGCCTTCGCGGTGCTGTTCGGCACGCGCCACATCGACGCGACTGAGCACCAGGACGGGCTGATCCTCGCGATCGCGACCGAGTCGCTGATCAAGCTCGTCGCCTTCGTCACCGTGGGCGTGCTCGTCACGTTCGTGATGTTCGACGGCCCGATGGACCTGTTCGCGAAGGCGATGGAGACGCCGCGCGCCGCCGCGGCGCTGACGCGCGAGCCGGTGTGGAGCACGCTGTTGGTCATGACGCTGCTCTCGACCGTCGCGATCGTGCTGCTGCCGCGCCAGTTCCACGTCACCGTGGTGGAGAACCATTCGGAAGCCGAAGTGCGCCGCGCCGCGTGGCTGTTCCCGCTCTATCTCGTGCTGATCAACCTGTTCGTCATCCCGATCGCGGTCGGCGGGCTGATCAAACTCGCTCCCGGCAGCGACAGCGACATGTTCGTGCTCAACCTGCCGCTCTCGGGGGGCTACGAAATGCTCGCGCTCATCGCCTTCGTCGGCGGGCTCTCCGCCGCGACCGCGATGGTGATCGTCGAGACCGTCGCGCTCGCCATCATGGCGTCGAACGACATCGTGGTGCCGTTCGTGCTGCAGCGGCGCGAGACGATCCTGTCCGGCCGCGGCAATGTCGGCCCGCTGCTGCTCACGGTGCGGCGGATCGCGATCCCGGTGATCCTGGCGTTCGCCTACATGTATTACCGCTTCGCCGGCGAGGCGCAGCTCGCCGCGATCGGGCTGTTGTCGTTTGCCGCGGTGGCGCAGCTTGCGCCCGCATTCTTCGGCGGCCTGGTCTGGCGCGACGGCACCGCGCGCGGCGCGCTCGCCGGCATGACCGCCGGCATTTTGGTGTGGTTCTACACCCTGATGCTGCCGAGCTTCGCGGACGCCGGCCTGGTCGGCAAGGAGATCCTGACGCTCGGCCCGTTCGGCCTCGCCTGGCTGCGCCCGCAGCACATCCTCGGGCTCGACTTGCCGCCGCTGGTTCACGGCGTGCTGTGGAGCCTCTCGCTCAATCTGATCTTCTATGTGACGTTCTCGCTGGCGCGTTCGCCGACCGCGATCGAGCGGCTGCAGGCGAACGTGTTCGTGCCGGCCGAAGGCGCGCCGATGACGCCGAGCTTCCGGCTCTGGCGCTCGTCGGTGACCATCGAGGAGCTCACCGCCACGGTCGCGCGCTATCTCGGCGAGGAGCGCACCTCCTCGGCGTTCGAGAGCTTCGCGGCGAGCCGCCGCATCAGCCTCGATCCGCGCCAGGAAGCTGACATCCATCTGCTGCGCTACGCCGAGCACATTCTCGCCTCGGCGATCGGCGCGGCGTCGTCGCGCCTCGTGCTCTCGCTGCTGCTGCGCAAGCGCACGGTCACCACCAAGGCGGCGCTCAAGCTGCTCGACGATGCGAACGCCGCGATCCAGTACAACCGCGAAATCCTGCAGAGCGCGCTCGACCACGTGCGGCAGGGCATCGCGGTGTTCGACAAGGATCTGCAGCTGGTCTGCTGGAACCGGCAGTTCGGCGAGCTGCTCGACCTGCCGCCCTCGCTCACCCGCGTCGGCAACGGGCTCGACGAGATCCTGCGCCACAATGCGGCGCAAGGCGCGCTCGGCCCCGGAGCCGCCGAAGACCTCGTGCGCGACCGCATCCAGCGCTACCTCTCGGGCGGCGAGCCGATCCGCGAGCGCTTCACCGAGCGCGGGCTGGTGATCGAGATCCGCGCCAACCACATGCCGGACGGCGGCCTGGTCACCACCGCGACCGACGTGACGCCGAGCGTGGAAGCGGCCGAAGCGCTCGAACGCGCCAACGAGAACCTCGAACGCCGGGTGCGCGAGCGCACCCGCGAGCTGACCCGCCTCAACGCCGCGCTCGAGCGCGCCAAGGGCGAGGCCGAAGAGGCGAACGTCTCCAAGACGCGCTTCCTCGCCGCCGCCAGTCACGACATCCTGCAGCCGCTCAACGCCGCGCGGCTCTACGTCACCAGCCTGGTCGAGCGGCAGGGCAGCGGCGAGGACGCGCGACTGGTGTCGAATGTCGATGCGTCGCTCGAGGCGGTGGAGGAAATCCTTGGCGCGCTGCTCGATATCTCGCGGCTCGATTCCGGCGCGATGCGGCCGGAGATCTCGAGCTTCCGCATGGACGAGCTGATGCGCCAGCTCGAAGTGGAATTCGCGCCGCTCGCGCGCGAAAAGGGACTGGCCCTGACCTTCGTGCCGAGTACCCGGGCGGTACGCTCCGACCGGCGGCTGCTGCGGCGCCTGTTGCAGAACCTGATCTCGAACGCGATCAAGTACACGCCGCAAGGCCGCGTGCTGATCGGCTGCCGCCCGCGCGACGGGCGGCTGCGCATCGACGTCTACGACACGGGGCTCGGCATTCCGCAATCGAAGAAGCGCACGATCTTCCGCGAATTCCAGCGCCTCGATCAGGGCGCCAAGGTCGCGCGCGGTCTCGGGCTCGGCCTCTCGATCGTGGAGCGCATCGCGCGCGTGCTCGACCACACCATCGCGCTGGAATCGCGCTCCGGCAAGGGCTCGCATTTCTCGGTCGAGGCGCCGCTCGCGCCGGCGCTGCCGAGCGATACGCGGGCCGCCGAGCCGCGGCGCGTCGATGTCAGCCAGGTGGCCGACATGCTGGTGCTGTGCATCGACAACGAGCCGAAGATCCTCGACGGCATGGCGACCCTGCTCGGCGGCTGGGGCTGCCGCGTGCTCAAGGCGCCGGACCTGAAGTCGGCGCTCGCCGAGGTGAGCGACGCCAAGGCGATCCCGAGCGGGCTGCTGGTCGATTATCACCTCGACGAAGGCAACGGCATCGAAGCGATCGCGGCGCTGCGCTGGCGCTTCGGCAACGAGCTGCCGGCGATCCTGATCACCGCCGACCGCTCGCCGCTGGTGCGCGAGGAAGCGCGCGCGCGCGACATTCAGGTGCTGAACAAGCCGCTCAAGCCTGCGGCGCTGCGCGCGCTGCTGGCGCAATGGCGCGTCGCCCGCATGGCGGCGGCGGAGTAGCGGGGGAGTGGAATAGTGAGTGGTGAGTGGTGAGTAGTGAGTGGTGAACAGTCGTGGCACGACTCGCTACTCACCACTCCCTATTCACCACTCACCCGTCTATCCCCCCGCCTGCGGCCACTGCCCGGCTTCGATCTTCGCCGCAGCGATCACCGCCTGGGTGCGGCTCTCGACGCCGAGCTTCTGCAGGATCGCCGAGACGTGCGCCTTCACGGTCGCCTCGGAGACCGTGAGGTTGTAGGCGATCTGCTTGTTGAGCAGCCCCTCGGACAGCATCATCAGCACGCGCACCTGCTGCGGGGTCAGCGTCGAGAGCCGCCCCATCAGGTCGGCGGTTTCGGCATCTGTGCCGGCCTTGAGGTCGACGTCGGGCGGCGTCCACACCCCGCCTTCGAGCACGCGCGCGATCGCGCCCCGCATCGCCTCGACGCCGAGCGTCTTCGGGATGAACCCCGAGGCGCCGAACTCCATGCAGCGGCGGATCACCGCCGGATCGTCGTTCGCCGAAACGACCACCACCGGCACGCTCGGATACTGCGCGCGCAGGTACATCAGGCCGGAAAAGCCGCGCACGCCAGGCATGGTGAGATCGAGCAGCACCAGATCGACGTCGCCGCCCTTGTCGAGCAGCGCGGCCGCATCGTCGAACGAGCCGGCTTCCGCGATCGCGGCGTCGGCGAACAGCCCGGTCACCGCTTCGCGCAGCGCGCCGCGAAACAACGGATGATCGTCGGCGATGACGAAATT
>DATEKY010000605.1:0-24146 GCA_035277225.1 Xanthobacteraceae bacterium | reverse complement strand
GTAGTCGTTCACGCCGATCTCGAGCCCGCGCAACAGCCGCGCATTGTCCTCGGCTTCGGCGATCATCAGGATCGGCACGCCGCGCGTGCGTTCGAGCGAGCGCACCTGGCTGCACAGCCGCAGGCCGTCGAAGCCGTTGAGGCCGAGCGACACGATCATGCACTCGTAGTCGGCCTCGGCCGCATGGAACAGCGCCTCTTGCGGGTTCGACTCGACGTCGACCGCGTGTTCGGCGGTCAGGATGCCGGCGAGCCGCTCATAGGAGCCACGCTTGTCGTCGACCAGCAGCACGCGGCCCTTCATGCCGGTCTCGTTGACGGCGGCGAACTCCGGATCGTTGATGCCGATCTCGCGCGATGTGACGGCGCGCATGCGCAACTCGTCGGCTGCCATCTTCAGCCGCACCAGCGAACGCACGCGCGCGAGCAGCGCAATGTCCGAGACCGGCTTGGTGAGGAAATCGTCGGCGCCGGCCTCGAGCCCGCGCACCCGGTCGGACGGCTGGTCGAGCGCCGTCACCATCACGACCGGAATGTGATGCGTCGCCGGATTGGCCTTGAGCCGGCGGCACGCTTCGAAGCCGTCCATCTCCGGCATCATCACGTCGAGCAGAACGATGTCGCACTGCGCGCGCTCGCAGATCGAGAGCGCTTCGGCGCCCGACATCGCGGTCGTGACGTCGAAATACTCGGCAGTGAGCCGCGCCTCGAGCAGCTTCACGTTCGCCGGGATGTCGTCGACAACGAGAATGCGCGCGGTCATAGGTCAGGCCGTTCCCAGAAAATGCCGCACCGTCTCGATGAACTTGCCGACCGAGATCGGCTTCGACAGATACGCCTCGCAGCCGCCTTCGCGGATGCGCTCCTCGTCGCCCTTCATCGCGAAGGCCGTGACCGCGACCACCGGGATCGCTTTGAGCTCCGGATCGTCCTTCAGCCACTTGGTGACTTCGAGGCCGGACACTTCGGGCAACTGGATATCCATGATGATCAGATCGGGCCGGTGTTTGCGGGCAAGCTCCAGTGCCTCGATGCCGTTGCGGGTGCCGACGGTCGAATAGCCATGTGCTTCCAACAGATCGTGGAAGAGCTTCATGTTGAGCTCGTTGTCCTCCACAATCAGGACGGTCTTGGGCATTCGGCCCTCCGGCTCCCCATCATAGCGGCATGGGCCCGCAGGCCGACAGCCGCGTAGCCCCCGCGCGCGGTTGGGCAGAATCTTTAGTAAAACCGTAGCGGGGATACGTTACGGAAAGGCAAACGGCGATGCCGAAAGGCGGCCCTAACGCGCGGGAATTCGGGGAAAATCTCGCAATTCAGGCGCTCGGTTTCCTGGCCCAGGACCCGGAGCGGATGGGCCGGTTCCTCAGTCTCGCCGGCATCGGTCCCGACATGATTCGGCAAGCCGCGGCCGATCCGGGCTTCCTCGCGGGCGTGCTCGACCATGTCGCCTCCGACGAGCCGCTGCTGCTCGCACTCGCGGAGCATATCGGCGTGAAGCCCGAAACCGTGATGCGCGCGCACGCCGCGCTCAGCGGGCGGTATGAACGGGACGTGCCGTGATCAGAGGAGGTCAAAGGACAATGACGCTGGATCGCAGCATGCGAATGATCGTCGCGCTTATCGCGCTCGCCACCCCCGGGGTGGGTTTCGCCGCCGAGCCCAATCCGAAGGCCACCCTCACCTGCGAACTCGTCGACGAAGGCCGGCGCAGCAAGCTCCCGGCCAAGCGGGTCCGCCTCGAGGCACCCGTCGAGTGCAAGCTTTCCGTCGCCGGCCCGGCGCGCCCAGAGCCCTTCGCGGCGCGCCTCGTCACCACCTGGACCGACTACGATGGTGCCAAAAAGGTACCGAAGAAATCCGACCGCCTCACCGGGACGGTGAACGGCGGCGCGCCGTGGACCGCGACCTTGGCGCCCGACAAGGACTTCGTCGGCTGCATCGACTTCGTCATCGAGGCGGTGCTCACCGCGCCCGGCGGAGCCAAACCGGCGTGGTCGCAGAAAATGAAGATCACGCAGTTCTGCCCGGACTGATCGCTGGTGAGCGCTATTCTCCGCGCCGGCGCAGGTGAAGTCGAACCCTCCGGCGGTTACGATCAGCATATGGAGGCTGGCCACAGGCCTGCCTCGCTCGTGCGCCGCTCGTCGTCGATCAGACGCTCATAGACGATAACCGCTCAGTCTTGAGCGGGGTTTTCAAAAGACCGATCAAGCCGGAGATTTTGCAGGACTGCCGCGTTTGGCCTTCGGCCGGTCACTTTGCTGATTGACGGCTTTCGTCGTGGCCCGCACGCGATCGATGAAGAACCGCGTGGCCGAACTGAGCGATCGATTCTTCAGCGTAATGATCGCCACCTTGTGTCGGGTGTGAGGAAACGTCACCGGGAGGATCTTGATCGCCGGGTTCGGACGCTGCTGCAGCGCCCAGAGCCGCGGGACCATGACGAGATAACGGCCGGTAGCCAGCAATTCGTTGTGCAAAGTGTGCGACGTGGTTGCAACCGTGATCCGTGGCGGGGCCAGCCCGATCGCGCGAAACGCCTCGATGGCGAACGCGCCGAAATTTGTCTCCGGCGGCTGGAATGTCCAGGTCTCGTCCAGCAGTTCGGCAATCTCGATCTTGCGGCGGCGCGCCAGCGGATGGCTCGCACCCGCGACCACCACCATTGTATCCTCGTAGAGAATCTCGGCCGAGTACTCCTCGGACGGCGGACTGTGCAGCAGCCGGCTGACGACGACGTCGACACGTCGTGCCTCCAACTCCCGATATAGCGTTCGCAGGTCTCCCACGCTGACACGAAAGGTCATGCGTGGATATTGCGTCGACAACTGGTGGACGACCGGCGAAATGAGCGTCGAGATCATTCCGTCGGTGCCGCCAACCCGGATGTCGCCAACTGTGGGATCGGTGAGAAACGCTATGTCCTGAACGCCCTGTCGCAACTCGTCGAACACGGTCACGCCGCGCTTGATGAGAGCAAGGCCGTACGGCGTCGGCTCGACGCCGCGCCGGCTCCGCTCCAGCAGCGGCACACCGAGCGTCTGCTCGAGCGAGGCGATGGCCTTGGACACGGCCGGCTGCGACATGCGCAGAACCCCGCCCGCCTTGCCCATGCTGCCGGTTTGAACCACGGCCAGCAAAACGTCGACGTCCCGCAATTTGAGACGGCGGCGGACGCGATCATCCCACGGTACGACGGTCATGCGAATTGGTTATGCATTCATTCGACAATAGTATTATCTGGTTCTGATCTGCTCGGCTACCGTCTTTCCCGGTTCGCTGCCGCGTACGCGATCGGACCTTCGACATCGATGGGTGGGTGCAACGTCACGGGCGACCGTGCGGGTCGCGGCGTGCGGCCTGCGGAATGAGACGAAGGAGCATGCGATGCGCTGTTTGCATATCGCTCTGGCCGTGATGTCCCTCGCTGCCGCGAACACCGTGTCGCCGGTCGCGGCGCAAGCAATTTCGGACGACGACTGGACAGTGCTGACGATGGCGCCCGATGGTTCGTGGGGCGCAGCGACCGGCCCGATCAACCAGGCAATCGCCAATGCGATCGCCAAGTGCAAGGTCGCCTATCAACGCGAAATCGGGTGCGGCGCAGTTTTGACATCGATCCGAACCGGCTGGAGCCTGGGCGTCCAGTGTGGCGGCGAAACGATCGTGGTGGCTGAAAAAACGCTGGCAGATGCGGAACAGGCGGCAACGCGCCGCGAGGCGAAGCTGCGACAGCATTACGTGCCCGACATACCGCCATGCCGGCGCGTCGTAACCGTCGATCCCAATGGCTCGATCATCATGCCTGCTGAGGGCGGTGCTACGAGCAGGGTTTCGGGCCGCTAACGCCCCCTGCTCCACGGCCTTCCGTGTTATCACTGCGGCCATGACCTTTGAGCCGGAGGCAGTCCGCGCGTTCGAGCATGCCGGCTGGCAACGCGCGGCGGCGCGCTACAACGGCACCTTCGCGCAGGCGACGGCACCTTTCGTCGCGCCTCTGCTCGACGCCGCCGGGGTTGCGGCGAACCAGCGCGTGCTCGACCTCGCGTGCGGGCCCGGCCATGTCGCGGCGGCGGCCGCCGTGCGCGGCGCGATTGCGCACGGATTGGACTTCTCCGCCGCGATGGTCGGCATTGCGCGCAACGCCTATCCCGAGGTCGCGGTGACCGAAGGCGACGCCGAAGATTTGCCATACGCCGACGGCGCGTTCGATGCGGTGGTCTCGAGCTTCGGCATCCATCACGTCCCGCGGCCCGACGCGGCGCTCGCCGAGTGCAGCCGCGTGCTCGCGCCGGGCGGGCACGTCGCCTTCACGGTCTGGGCGCTGCCGGCGCAGAACGTGGCCTGGGCGCTCGTGTTCGACGCGATCGCGCGCCATGGCGACCGCGCCGCCACGGATGCGCCGCCGCCGGGAGGATCGCTGAGCGAGCCCGAGGATTGCCTGCGCCTGCTCGCAGCGGCGGGTCTGGCGGACGCGCGCGCGGAAATCGTTCACGCGGAGTGGCCGCTGCCGGACGCGCATGCGCTGCTCGCGGCGCTCTCGGCCGGCACCGTGCGGATGGCGGCGCTGATCGCGGCACAAGAACCCTCGGCACTTCCCGCCATCGTCGCCGACATCGAGCGGCAGGCCGGGCGCTTCCGCCGCGGCGATCATCTCGCAATCCCGATCGCGGCCGTTCTCGCGCGCGGATGCAAGGCGTAACCAAACGTCACAATCCCGCGCCGGAGGCTCAACGAAAAGCAGGCTGGAACAAGTCGCCGAACGCGCGGTTGGTTCGATGATCGGCGCGTTGCGCGATCGACCAGCCTTGCCTCGGGAGACAGCAATGAACCCTGACAACCCGGTGACGCCGGACACAGCGGAGCGCCCGCGCCGCGGTGTTCTGTTGCCTGTCGGTCTGGCGGCTCTCTTCTTGCTCGGCGCCGCGGGCTTTTTCTATGCGAAGCGCGATTCCGGCCATGAAACCGCCCCGGCGCCCGGATCGCAGCAGGCTGCACGCCCGGCCGACAAGCAGTCCACTTCACCTCCCGCTGAGCCTCCCGCGCCGCCAACCGCGTCGGTTCAACAACCTGCGGCTCCCGCGCAGCCATCAGCTCCGGTTCAGCAAACTGAGCCTCCTGCGCGATCCGCCTCGCCGGCGACCGAGCCTCCTGCGGCCGCGCCGGCACCGGCACCAAGCTCATCCGCATCATCGGGCCCGCCACCGGCCAATCAAACTCCCGCGGCCCAAGCGCAGGCTCCCTCTGACCGCGCGCCGGCCGAGAGCGCAGCCCAGCCAACGCCGCCGCCAACGATGAGCGAGCAGCCGACGAGTCTTCCGAGCGACATCACCTTTGTGCAGAAGCCGGGGGTGAACATCCGCTCCGAGCCGAGCGTCAAGGGACGAAAGGTCGGAACGGCGGCCAAAGGCCAGCAGTTCAAAGTGATCGGTCGGGAAGGCAATTGGGTTCACGTCGAAGATGACGCGATCACGGGCTGGATCGGTGGCCGCCTGCTGGGTCCACAGAAGCCTTAGCTTCTGATCCAAGAGCGTTGAAAACACTCTCCGCTCATTCGCGCGCAAGCGGGAATGAGCGGGACATCGATTCAATTCGTGTCAACTGGGCGCCTGCGTGGCTGCGCACGCCGGGGCTGGCACCACATGTCGCTGCCAGAATCACAACAGCCAAATGCTGCCTGGCCGCGCCATCGAAGCGCGGCCAGGCAGCGTCAGCTAGATCGACGCGTTATGCTACGATCACCAATAGCGACGGCGACGCCAATAACGGCGGCGCCAGGGGCGGCGCAAATAGTAGCGGCGGCGCCAGTAACGCCGGCGCCAGGGACGGCGCCAATAGCGACGGCGCCAGTGCCGGCGGCGCCAATGACGCGAACTCAGATCCGTGACATCGCCGTCGTCCGCGGCGTTGTGCTCACCGGCGTCGTGCTCGGCAACCTTGGCGGGCTCCGCGGAATCGACCGGCTCGGCGGCGGGTGCGAGGGTCTTCGCCTCCGCCGCGCTCGGGGCCAGGAATTTCGGCGCTGCAACGAGCAGTCCCGCCAGCCCGAGACCCGCCAGCATGTCTCTGCGCGAGAGAGCCAACTCGTCATCGTCGCGGCTGCAAATGCTTCTCACGAATGTCCGCGCCGTATCCCAGGCCATGATCCCTCTCCATCTTTGAATCGTCCCCAACCACTCAACCGCATGGCGGTCATTTTGTTTCGTTGGCAGCGCTCGATCAGCGCGCGCGATGCATGCGCGGCCTTCGCGGGTGCCGGCCGATGGCGAGCTCTGGCGCCCATGCCTTTGACGGCGCTGCCTTTTCGTGCAGCCGCGACGTCCATCAGGGAACTCAAATGGGCGACCGCGATTACCGGCTCGCATGACCTCCGCGGCCTCGACAGCAATGGACCGCCACCCCGCGATCGAGTGGCTTGCGCGGGCCGGATATGCGGCGCGCGGCGCCGTCTTCATCATCCTCGGATATTTCACCATCCTGGCGGCGATCGGCGCGAGCCGGCCGGTGGACAGCAAGGACGCGTTGCGCACCTTGCTGGGACAGCCGCTCGGCAGCCTGCTGCTGTTCGCGGTCGCCGTCGGACTCTTCTGTTTCGCCTGCTGGCGCGCATCGCAGTCCGTGCTCGACGTCGACCGGTGCGGCGGTGACCTGAAGGGGACGTGGCGACGGATCGTCTACGGCGGCGCCGCGCTGTTTTATCTCGGCTTCGCGGCCGTCGCGGTCTCCATGATCTTCGGCTATGCGCGGGCGAGCAGCGACCAGCAGGTGCGCGACTGGACCGCGTGGCTGCTCGACAAGCCGGCGGGCCAGTGGATCGTCGGCGCAATCGGGCTCGCGGTGGTCGCCGGCGGGCTCGGCAGCGGCATCTCGGGACTGCGCGCGGAGTTCAAGGCGCGCCTCGATCTCAAGGAACGGCCGCGCTGGTTCGTCACCCTGCTCGGCAGTGCGGGCTATCTGGCCCGCGCCTGCGTGCTGGTGATCATCGGATTGTTTCTCATCTACGCGGCGCTCGATTCCAATTCCAACGAATCGACCGGCATCGCCGGCGCGCTGCGCCTCATCCAGCGCCAGCCCTACGGAACAGTGCTGATCGCCTGTACGGCGGCCGGCTTCATCGCATTCGGTCTGTTCGGGCTCGCGCAGGCGGCGTTCCGGCGGATCGCCACGAAGTGCTCATGGCCGCACATCTGAAATCCGCCGCGAAGCGCGGCAGCGACGCCAAGCCGGCAGACGTGCGCAAGCCGTTGCCGTTGCATGCCGGCGCACGGCTCACCGCGCGCGTCGCCCTCGCGATCGCGCTGGTCGCCGCCGCGCTGTGGACCGCCGCCGATTTTCTTCCCGCATTGATCTGGTCCGTCATCCTGGCGGTCGCCCTGTGGCCGCTCTACGAGCGTTTCGCGCGTGCGCTGTCCGGCGGGCCGTCGACGCTTGCGTCGCTCTTGTTCACCACGCTCACCGGCCTCGTGCTCATCTTTCCGATCGCGCTCGCCACCTGGCAGATCGCGCAGCAGAGCGACGCGCTGTTCGCCTGGATCAAGCAATCGCAGGACAACGGCATCCCGGTCCCGGACTGGATCGCGCGACTGCCGGTCGCGGCCGACGCGCTACAGCAGTGGTGGCGGTCGAACCTCGCCGATCCGCAGGCAGCCGCCGGCTGGCTGCAAAGCATCAACGCCGACAAGGCGGCGGAATTCCTCCGGACGTTCGGCGGACAGTTGCTCAATCGCGCGTTCATGTTCTTCGTCTCGCTGCTGGCGCTGTTCGTGCTGCTGCGCAACGGGCGCAGCATCGCGCGCAGCACGCTCGCGACGGCCGACCGCATCTTCGGCGATCCGGGCGAAGGGCTTGCCGGAAAGATGACCGAGGCGATCCGCGGCACGGTCAACGGCACCGTCGTGGTCGCGGTCGCCGAGGGCGTGGTGATCGGGTTGGGCTACGCGATCGCCGGCGTGCCGAACCCGTTGCTGTTCGCGGTGCTCACCGCCGCGTTCGCGATGCTGCCATTCGGCGCCTGGGCGGCTTTTACCGCCGCGGCGCTAACGCTCGGCCTCGGCGGTGGCGAGCCGTGGGCGGCCTTCGCGGTATTCGCCTGGGGCGCACTGGTGATGCTCGCGGGCGACAATTTCGTCTGGCCGACGCTCGTCGGCGGCGCCGCGCGGTTGCCGTTCCTGTTTGCGTTCGTCGGCATCTTCGGCGGACTGACGGCGTTCGGCCTGCTTGGGCTGTTCCTTGGGCCCGTCATCATGGCGGCGCTGCTCACCGTGTGGCGCGAATGGGTGATGCCGCGCGAGGGCGAAACGGACGGGGGATAACGGCATTTGTGCAAAGTGGCCGGGACGCCGTAATGATACGCCTTGGGCGAATCCCCATGAGCGCGCCATGCCCGGCTTCTGCCGCGACTGCCTTGCCGAAGTGGCCAGCGCCGGACGTTGCGCGGCCTGCGGCTCGCCGCGCGCGGTGCGCCATGCGCAGCTCAATGGGCTCTCGATCGCGCACGTCGATTGCGACGCCTTCTACGCCACGATCGAGAAGCGTGACGATCCTTCGCTCAACGACAAGCCGCTGATCATCGGCGGCGGCAAGCGCGGCGTGGTCTCGACCGCCTGCTACGTGGCGCGCACCTACGGCATCCATTCGGCGATGCCGATGTTCAAGGCGCGCGCGCTCTGCCCGCACGCGACCATCATCTCGCCCAACATGCAGAAATACGTCGGCGTCGGGCGCGAGGTGCGCAGGCTGATGTTCGAGCTGACCCCGCAGGTCGAGCCGCTCTCGATCGACGAGGCGTTCATGGACCTGACCGGCACGCAGCGCCTGCACGGCATGACCCCTGCCCGCTCGCTCGCGCGCTTCGCCAGGCGCGTCGAGGCCGAGATCGGCATCACGGTCTCGATCGGGCTTTCGGCGAACAAGTTTCTCGCCAAGATCGCGTCCGATCTCGACAAGCCGCGCGGCTTCGCGGTGCTGGCCAAGGACGAGGCGGTGGCGTTCCTCGGGCAGCAGCCGGTCGGCTTCATCTGGGGCGTCGGCAAGGCTGGCGCGGCGCGGCTGCAGCGCGACGGCTTCAGCATGGTGGCCGACCTGCAGCGCGCCGACGAGGGCGACCTGATGAAGCGCTACGGCGTCGAGGGGCGGCGGCTGTGGCGGCTTTCGCGCGGGATCGACGATCGCATCGTCAATCCGGAGCGCGAAAGCAAAAGCGTTTCCGCCGAGACGACCTTCAACGAGGACATCGCCTCCTACAAGCCGCTGGAGAAGATCCTGTGGTCGCTGTCCGAGCGGGTCTCGGCGCGGCTGAAATCGAGCGGCATATCCGGCACGACCGTGACGTTGAAACTCAAGACCGCCGACTTCCGCATCCGCACGCGCGCCCGCTCGCTCGGCGAGCCGACGCAGCTTGCGGCGCGTATCTTCGCTGCGGCCAAGGACCTGCTCGCGCGCGAGACCGACGGCACGCGCTTCCGCCTGATCGGGGTCGGACTGTCGAACCTCGACGATGCCGAGAAGGCCGATGCCGCCGACCTGATCGACCTGCGCGCGCAGCGCACCGCGGATGCCGAGCACGCGATCGACAAGGTGCGCGCCAAGTTCGGCAGGGGCGCGGTGGTGAAGGGGCTGGTGTTCGACGGGGCGGTGCAGGTGGAAGACGAGGACGAGGAGGATTAGCCCGCCCCTCACCCCGCCGATCCCTCGTGGACACTACGAGCTAGTAGCCGGGAACCTTTCGGCCGGACATGCGTTCCGCCCAGTTGGAAAGGGCTCGTTGGGGCTTCATGACTGATCGACGGATTCGGGATGGCGGGGCGAACACCGCGTCACCGCATGGCCCGCTTGCCGGGCCAGGCGAGCTCGCCCGCCTGCTGCGTGAGCTCAATTGGGCCGCAACGCCGCTCGGGAGCCCGGACAGCTGGCCGCAGAGCCTCAAGACCGCCGTCGGCATCATGCTGACCTCGCGCCAGCCGATCTGGATCGGCTGGGGGCCGGAGCTGACCTACCTCTACAACGACGCCTACAAGTCGATCATCGGCGGCAAGCACCCGTGGGCGCTCGGCAAGCCGACCTCGGCGGTATGGCGCGAGATCTGGCCGGAGATCGGCCCGATGCTGTCGCAGGCGATGGGTGGCCTGGAAGGCACCTACGTCGAGTCGCAGCTGCTGATCATGGAGCGCAACGGCTATCCGGAGGAGACCTATTACACCTTCTCCTACAGCCCGATCCCGGACGACGACGGCAAGGTCGGCGGCATCTTCTGCGCCAACACCGACGACACGCAGCGCGTGATCGGCGAGCGGCAGCTCGCGCTGTTGCGCGAGCTCGCCACCGCCACGGCCGACGCGCGCAGCTGGGAGCAGGCCTGCGAGCGCAGTGCCCGCGCGCTCGCGACCGATGCGCGCGATCTGCCGTTTGTGATGATCTACATCCTCGACAAGCGCGACGCGCAGCTGGTCGCGGCCGCCGGCATCGAGGCGGATCATCCGGCCGCCGTCAAGACGATCTCACTCGACAGCGAAGGCCTGTGGCCGCTCAACGCCGTAAACGAGGATCACACACCGCGCGTCGTCGGGGGACTGGAGGCCGAATTCCAGGCGACATTCCCGCACGGCGCCTGGCAACAGCCGCCGAGCCAGGCCGTGGTGCTGCCGATCATGCCGAGCGGCGAGACCGGGCGCGCCGGCTTCCTGGTCGCGGGGCTCAATCCGTTCCGCCTGTTCGACGACAACTATGCGGGCTTTCTCGACCTGATCGCACGGCAGATCGCCGCCGCGATCGCCAATGCCGAGGCCTACGAACAGGAGCGGCGGCGCGCCGAGGCGCTGACCGAGATCGACCGCGCCAAGACCGCCTTCTTCTCCAATGTCAGCCACGAATTCCGCACACCGCTGACCTTGATGCTCTCCCCGCTCGAGGAAGTGCTGAGCAAGCCTGGCGATGGCGTCATCCCGGAGAACCGCGCGCTGGTCACGGTCGCGCACCGTAACGGCGTGCGGCTGCTGAAACTGGTCAACTCGCTGCTCGATTTCTCCCGGCTGGAAGCCGGCAAGGCGCAGGCGAGCTTCGAGCCGGTCGATCTCGCCGCCGTCACCGCCGCCGTCGCGCGGACGTTCGAGCCGGCGATCGCCCAGGCCGGCCTGACGCTCGTGGTCGACGCTTCCCCGCTGCCCGAGCAGGTCTATGTCGACCGAGACATGTGGGAGAAGATCGTCCTCAATCTCCTGTCAAACGCCTTCAAATTCACGTTCGAGGGCGAGATCGCCGTGACGGTGCAACCGGGCGCCGACGGCCGGAGCGCCAACGTGATCGTGCGCGACAGCGGCATCGGCATCGCGGCGGCGGAGCTGCCGCGGCTGTTCGAGCGCTTCCACCGGGTCGATGGCGCGCGCGGCCGCAGCATCGAAGGCAGCGGCATCGGTCTCGCGCTGGTGCAGGAGCTGGTCCGCCTGCACGGCGGCCGCATCGCCGTGACCAGCACGCCCGGCACGGGCACGGCGTTCACCGTCACGCTGCCGTTCGGCGCAGGCCACCTGCCCACCGACAAACTGCAGGCCAATACGAACGCCATGCCGACGCACGTTCGCGCGCAGGCTTACCTGCAGGAGGCGACGAGTTGGCTCGGCGAGCAGGACGGACAGAACGCGCCGGCGTCCGGCCCGCAGGACGTCGGGCCGGCCGCGACGGCCGACGGCGGCAGACAGCATCTCGTGCTGCTCGCCGACGACAATCGCGACATGCGCGAATACGTCGGGCGGCTGCTGACGGCTGCGGGCTATCGGATCGCGACCGCGTCGAACGGCGAGGAAGCGCTGCGCGTCACGCGCGAGCGCATGCCGGCGCTGGTATTGTCCGACGTGATGATGCCGGTGCTCGACGGCTTCGGCCTGCTGCGCGCGATGCGCGCCGACGCAGCGCTCAAGGACATCCCCCTTATCCTGCTCTCGGCGCGCGCCGGCGAGGAAGCCAAGGTCGAGGGCCTGCGCGCCGGGGCCGATGACTATCTGACCAAGCCGTTCTCGGCGCGCGAGCTGGTCGCGCGTGTCGATACCAACCTGCATCTCGCGCAGACGCGACGCGAAACCGCACGGCTGCTGCAGGAAGAGACGGAGATCCTCGCGCTGCTCAATCGCGTCGGTACGACGGTCGCGGCCGAACTCGACCTGGAAAAGACCGTGCAGGTCGTCACCGACACAGCGACCGAGTTGTCGGGCGCCGCGTTCGGCGCGTTCTTCTACAACGTCGTCAATGCGCAGGGCGAATCCTACACGCTCTACACGATCTCGGGCGTGGCGCGCGAGGCGTTCTCGAAATTCCCGATGCCGCGCAACACTGCGGTGTTCGCGCCGACCTTTACGGGCCAAGGGATCATGCGCTCGGCCGACATCACCAGGGACCCGCGCTTCGGCAAGAACGATCCGCACTACGGCATGCCGAAGGGCCACCTGCCGGTGCGCAGCTATCTGGCGGCGCCCGTGCTGTCGCGCGACGGCGAGGTTCTCGGCGGGCTGTTCTTCGGCCATCCTGAGACCGGGGTCTTCGACGCGCGCGCCGAGCGCATCGTCGCCGCGATCGCCGTGCAGGCGGCGATCGCGATCGACAAGGCGCGGCTCTATCGTGCCGCGCAGCAGGAGATCGCGCGGCGCGAGGAGGTCGAGGCGGCGCTGCGCGAGAGCGAGCAACAACTCGAGGCGCGCGTGGCGGCGCGCACCGCCGAACTTCTGCGGGAAAGCGAGCACCGTACGCACGCGGAGGGGCAATTCCAGCATCTGGTCGGGGCAGTGACCGACTACGCGCTCTACATGCTGAGCCCGAACGGCCTGGTGTCGAGCTGGAACGCCGGCGCGGCGCGCATCAAGGGCTACGACGCGAGCGAGATCGTCGGACGGCATTTCGAGAATTTCTACACCTCCGAGGACCGCGCGGCCGGCGTGCCGGCGCGCGCGTTGCAGACCGCCGAACAAGAGGGAAAGTTCGAGGCCGAAGGCCTGCGCGTGCGCAAGGATGGCACGACGTTCTGGGCGAGCGTGGTGATCAACCCGATCCGCAACGCGAGCGGCACGCTGATCGGCTACGCCAAGATCACGCGCGACATCACACAGCGCCGCGAGGCCGAGATTGCGCTGCAGCGCGCGCAGGAACAGCTCGCGCAGGCGCAGAAGATGGAAGGCATAGGCCAGCTCACCGGCGGCGTCGCGCACGATTTCAACAATCTGCTGACGATCATCATCGGCAACCTGGAATCCGCGCAACGCAATCTGCGCGGCGCGGCCGATCTGGAGCGCCTCTCGCGCTCACTCGACAACGCGATGCGCGGCGCGCGGCGCGCGGCCTCGCTGACCCAGCGCCTGCTCGCCTTTTCGCGGCGCCAGCCGCTCGAGCCGAAGCCGGTCGATCTTGGAAAACTGGTTTCCGGCATGTCGGAGCTGCTGCGCCGCGCGCTCGGCGAACAGATTACCGTGCAGAACGTGCTCTCGGGCAACCTGTGGCGCGTCAACGTCGATGCCAACCAGCTCGAGGTCGGCATCCTGAATCTCGCGGTGAACGCGCGCGACGCGATGCCGGACGGCGGCAAGCTCACGATCGAGACCGCCAACGTCTATCTCGACGAGGCCTACGCGGCGACGCAGGCCGAAGTGGTGCCCGGGCAATACGTGATGGTCAGCGTGAGCGACACCGGTTCGGGCATGTCGCACGAGGTGCTGTCGCGGGTGTTCGAGCCGTTCTTCACCACCAAGGACGTCGGCCACGGCACCGGGCTCGGGCTGTCGCAGGTTTACGGCTTCGTGAAGCAATCGGGCGGCAACGTGAAGATCTACAGCGAGGTCGGCCAGGGCACGACGGTGAAGATCTATCTCCCGCGCCTCTACTCCGAGGATGCATCGGCCACCCTCCCCGACATCGAGGAAGCGCCGCCGAAAAGCTCCGCCGGGCAGACGATCCTCGTGGTCGAGGACGAGGACGATGTGCGCGCCTACTCGACCAGCATTCTGCGCGAGCTCGGCTACCGCGTGATCGAGGCCTCGACCGGCGCGGCCGGGCTGCAGCTGCTGCGCGACAGGCCCGAGATCGCGTTGCTGTTCACCGATGTGGGCCTGCCGGGCGGCATGAACGGACGCCAGCTCGCCGACGCGGCGCGAAAGCTGCGGCCGGAGCTGAAGGTGCTGTTCACCACCGGCTACGCGCGCAACGCCATCGTGCATGACGGCCGGCTCGATCCCGGCGTGGTGCTGCTGCCCAAGCCGTTCACCTATGCGGCGCTCGCCGCCAAACTCGCCGACCTGCTCGACGCGCCGGCACGGCGCGTGCTGCTGGTGGAAGACGAGGTGCTGGTGCAGATGCTGGCGCAAGAGACGCTTGAAGAGCTTGGATTCAGCGTCGAAACCGCCGGATCGGCGACCGAGGCGATCAGCAAGGTCAAGCTGATCAATGGACAGATCGACCTCGCAGTCGTCGACCTAGGCCTGCCGGACCGCCGTGGTGACGCACTCGTTGGCGAGCTGCGCGCGATTTATCCGCATCTGCGCATCGTAATCGCGACCGGCTACGACGAGGCCGCGACGCGTGAGCGCTTCAAGGGCGATCCGCATACGTCGTTTCTGCGCAAGCCCTATACGCGCGACGAGATCGAGCAGGCGGTCAGCGCGCAATAAGCGGAACGGGCGGCTATGACGCCTTGCGCCGCGCCGCCGGCTTCGCCACTTCCTTGGCGGCGTCCTTCTTCTTGCCGGCGATCGGCAGCAGCATCTCGCCCTGACCCTCGATCCGCTTCTTGCCTTTCTTGGCCGGCTTGGCGGCCGGCCGCTCGGCCGCAGGCTTGCTGGACTTGCCGGACTCGACGCTGCGGCGCAGCGCGTCCATCAGGTTGATGACGTTCTTCGCCACCGCCGGCGCGCCGCTCGCCTTCGGCACCACGACGCCGGCCTGCTTCTTCTGCAGCATCTTCACCACGGCTTCCTCGTAGTGATCGACGAAGGTCGAGGGATCGAAGTCGTCCTTCTTGGTGTCGAGGATATGCTCGGCGAGCTTGAGCATCTCGCCCGGGACCTTGATGTCGGCGATCTCATCGAAGTAGTCGCGCGCGTTGCGCACCTCGTAGGCGTAGCGCAGCGTGGTGCCCATCAGGCCCTTGTCCCACGGCTGCAGCATGATGACGCGCTCGCGCTTCGCCAGCACGACGCGGCCGAGCGCGACCATCCCCTTGCCGCGCATCGCATCGCGGATCACCACGAAGGCGTCCTGCCCGACCTCGTCGTTCGGCGTGACGTAGTAGCTCGCGTCGAAATAGCGCTCGTCGATCTGCGCATGCGGCACGAACGTGTCGATCTCGATCGTGTGGTTGCTCTCGATCGCGATCGCGTCGAGCTCATCGTCCTCGACCGGGATGAACGCGCCCTTGGCGTATTCGTAACCCCTGCCCTTGTCGGCGCTCTCGACCGGCTCGCGCGTGACCTCGTCGACCAGTTGCTGGCGCAGCCGGTTGCCGGTCTGCCTGTTGATCTGGCGGAAGGCGATGCGCTCGCCGCCGCTGGTCGCGGTGTGCAGCGCGATCGGACACGACACGAGCGAGAGCTTGAGATAGCCCTTCCAGTAAGGACGCGGCGCCACGGGCAACTCCTACGCAACGGATGACAGCGGCAGTTTACGACCGATCCCGTTAACGGAGGAGTCATCGTGGTACGCAACCGTGGCGCGCCGAACCCGCCGCCGCAACGCTTCGATGTGCCGCGACGATTTTTTCGCGGGCTGCCGGCTTTCTGTTGACACTGCCGATGCCTCAGTTCATCTTTTGTTCTCTCCTCGAGACGCACCCAGAAATCGGGCAACCGGGTTTGTTCATGTCGCTGATCGACGACATCAACCGCGACTTTCCGTTTCAGGTGACGCTCGCGCTCGATAACGAGCTGACCGGCGTGCTCGACTGGCTCGATGCGCGGCTCGGCCGCTGGGACATGTATGTCGACCTGCGCGACCAGACGATCCGCTACTGCTTCCGCGATCTCGCCGATGCCTCCGCGTTCAGCCGGCGTTTCGTTCACCTCCGCGCCGCGGGTGCGCGACACTGAAGTGAGTGGTTTCGCTACGGGAAAACCGGAACCTTATGTCGAATGACATGTTTCCCGCATGGCCCGCAATGGAGCGGATCATGGACACGAAGCGCGACCCCGCCGCCGCCCGGACGGCCGTGACCAGGCTCCTGAAGCGGTATTACGAGACTCTGAGCACGCGCCTTGCCGCCGGAACGGCCGAGGTGTGGGGACGGATTGAGCATCGGCTTGCCCAGACATCGACTTCGGACTCCGAGCGGCCGCGCGGCATGATGCAGCCGCCAGACCGGCAACAGCCGGTTCAACAGCAGCAAGCCAAGACTGAATTGGACGAGAAAAAATAGCGTCGCATTTATTGCGCTGTCGAACCGCGCGATCCCGCACGCCCGTCGATACGCAGATCAGATCAACATCGAGACGAACGGCTGGCACGCGCCGCGATGCGCGAGACCAGGGATGCGCGCACGGAACCGGAGGTGGCAGAACGGCGTTGGGCAACCACGTCAAGACCTGTCGGCAACAAAAAAAGTCCAGAGGAGAACAGCTATGCCGGTCATCGTGTTGTGGGCGATCCCCGCTGTCTTTGTGCTCGGCGGCGTGACCTACCTGCTCGTGAAATAAGATTGTGCAAGAGGCCCGCCGCGCGGGCCTCTTTTTCGAGGGCTTCACCATGGCGGATCAGAAGAGTCTGCGTGCAATCGGATTGGGGTTCAGCGCCGTCACGGCGGTCGTGACCCTGGTGGCGGTGCTGGTCGTCGCCGATGCGACGCGGTCGGCTCCCGATCCCGTTCCGGTCGCGGCATCGGTCGTGCGGTAGATGGAAAGGTTCGTCGTCCGCGTGCGTGCGGCGCCGCCTGGTTATGGCTGGAAGGTCATCTCCGACGGCGAAACCGTGGCGAGCGGCACCGCGTCGACCGAGCTCGACGCGCGCAACACGGCCAACGAGATCGCCAAGCGTTTGGAGGCAGAGCCACCCGCCGCGCCATGATGAGACTCGCCGGAACACTTCTCTCTTATGTCGCAGTGATCAGCGTTCTTTGCGCCGGCCTGATTGGCGGTGTGATGTGGCTCATCCAAACTGGCCCGGGGATTTCACATGAAGCGCGCGTCGCGCCGATCGCGCCGCGTATCGCCGAGAGTATCGAGCGCAAGAAGCCGTTTCCGGTTCAGGTGAGCGAACCTGCGCCGGCGAAGCCAGCCATGACGGAGGCGAAGGCGTCGCTTGCGCCGGCGCCGGTGCGCTCGTTGCAAATCCGCGAACTCACGCCGCCCCCAAGGCACAAGCGCAAGCCGCGCGGCGAAACCGCAATCGCGCAGCAAATGCCCGGCGCGACGGCCCCGTCAGCGGCGGTCTCGACCGCACGCACGGATTTTCCGTACTGACGAGGGCAGCCATCAGACTTCGATAAACATCTGTTCAGAAAAGGCAAAATCCGTCACGTCGCGGAACGTGAAGGTCATCGGCGGATTTCCTCTTCGGGAGTGCACACAGGAGAATGCCCATGAGGACTTTAGCGATAGGCTTGGCGGCAGCGCTCGGATTGGCGTTACCGGCGAGCGCCGACACCGCCTCGGCACGCGTTCAACTCGCCCAGGCCAAACAGGATAGCGGGACGCAATCAGGCGGCGGCGCCGCCACCACGCAGCAATCCGGCGGCAGTGCAACGACCCGCGGAACCGCCGGAACGCAAAGCCGTGACGGCGCTGCGCGCAGCGGGGACACCGCACAATCCGGCACGGCCGGCGCGACCCGGCAGACCGAAGGCCGCCGCGAGGGCAGCCGCACCAGCGTGCGCGCCAATGTCCGGGTCGGCGGGCGCGATAGCGTTCGTACGCGCACCACCACGCGGTTCGGCGTGAGGACGCGCGTCGGCGGTTCGGACGACGTCGTCATTCGGCGCAAGCATGCGCGCCGCCATGTCTACAGCGAGCCGTCGAGCGTGATCATCAGGAAGAAGAAGGCGCGCCGTTACGTCTACAGCGAGCCCTCGAGCGTAACCATCCGGAAGAAGAAGGCACGCCGTCACGTCTACAGCGAGCCGAGCAGCGTCATCGTCAAGCGCAAGAAGGTGCGGCGCTACACCTATGACGGACCGTCGACGGTCGTGCGCACGCGTCGTCCGGGCGTGTCGGTCGGCGTCGGCGTCTCCACCCGCACCGGCGTGCGCGAGCGGACCAGCGTGCGTGAGCGCACCGGCGTGCGTGGCGGCGCGAGCGTGAATGCGCGCGGCTCAGCGGAGACGCGTTCGTCCACCACGACGCGCTCGTCGACCCGCGGCGGCGCGAACACCAACGCGCAATCGACTACGTCGGGTCAGACCGGCGGCACCGCATCCGGTGGCGCGTCGGGCAACATGCAAACACGCGGAACGTCCGGCTCCAGTGGCGGGTCGACGGGCGGCCGTCAGTAAGGCCGCTTCAACAACGGATGCGGCCGCGACCAGCGGCCGCATCCGTTCCCTTGTTGCCGGCGATCACGGGGGCCGCGCACAAGACACCGGGAATCATCGACCCTGCGGAACACAGAGTCATCGCTCCACGTTGAAAACGCGGAGGGAGCCATGACGCTGAATGTTCCATCGTTCTTTGCCGGCATCGCAACCGTCGTGGTGTTGCTGATGCTGGGCTTCGGCGGCGGCGTGATGATGTCGGGCGTGCTCAGCGACAAGCCGCGCGAGCCGGGCAAGGTCGAGAAATGGGCGGCCGAAGCGCAGAAGCCCACCGCCGCGGAAACGCAAAAAACACCCGTCATCACGTCAACGCCGGTTCCGGTCGCGCCGGCGCCGGCACCCGCTCCCGTCACTCAGACGCCGACCGCCTCAACGCCGGCAAGCGAGCAACCGGCGCCGCCGCCGGCTGAGCCTGCGCCGCAACCTGCGCCGGTCGCGACCGCTACGTCGTCGCCGCCTCCCGGCGCTGCACCGGCGCCGCAGACGTCACCGGCTTTGCAGGAACGGCCGGCCGCTCTGACGAACGCCGCCGAGCCTGCCTCTGCCGCGCAGGAGAGAGACGAGAGGCGGAAAGCGAAACGCGAGGCGGCGGAGAAACGAAAGGCGCAGCAGCGCAAGCAGGCCGCCGAACGCCGGCGGCAACAGGCGGACAGTGCCGAGGCGCGCACGATCGAGCGGCGCGCGCAACAGGTCGATGACGATGACGTCTACGAGCGGGCCCCTCTCCCGTTCTTGCGCGGGCGCGAACGTGAGGAATTCAGGCCGCGGCCGCTGTTCCGCTTTTTCGGCGATCAGGATTAGCGGCTTGAACCGCTATGCGGCGTCGGCGATCGGGGCGTAGCGCAGGCGCTTGATCGCGAACGCATCGTAGACGTCGTCGCCGACCGTGATGGTGGCGCGCATCTTCTCGTCGGCGTCGAGCTGCGCCCAGGCAAGCCACGCCTCGGGAACGTTGTGACAGGACACGGACACGTCGTCGTAGCTCAGGACGGCTTCCTGGCGCGGCTCGATGCAGATCCAATCATCGTTCATGAGTACCCTCCGCTACTGGCTACCGGTGCAGAGAGCGCGACAAGTCCGACCAAAACCCGGCTGCAAACGTGATTTCAATGTGGCGCATTTGTGGGGTCGGAACTCCGCCCACGCAATCCCGCCTCACATCGCCGGATTGACGTAAGCGCCGCCGAGCGCATGCGTCCCATAGGCGGCGCCTGCGATATCGAAGTTGAACGAGAAGTGCTGCGCGATGGCGATCACGTCGCGCAGGTGCCGCTGCAGCGGATCGCGCCGGTACAGGCCCTGCGCGCCGTAGCACGACCACAGCGTCTCGACCGCCTCGCGCGACTGGTTCACCGCAAACGCCGAGTGCGCGCGGAAGCGCAGCTTGGTCTCGAGGTCCGGCGTCTCGCCGCGTGACGCATAGTCGTCGAACGCGATCGCCGACTGGCGCAGCAGATGGCGCGCCGCGTCGATCAGGCTGCGGGCGCGCGCGACCTTGATCTGCACCGCCTGGAAGTCCGCGACCTTCGCGCCGGTGTAGGTCCCGGCCCGCTTCGCCATCGCGGCAAGGAAAATCTCGTAGGCCCCCTCCGCCGCGCCGAGCGCGGCCGGCGCCAGCGGATGGCTCGAGGCCGCGACGATCGGGATGCCGTAGAGCGCGCCCTTGTTCAGCGCGGCGCCCGGATGATCGAAGCCGCCGCGGCAGTCGCGCAGCGCCAGCGCCCGGCGGTCCGGCACGAACACGTCGCTCGCCGCGACGTCCTTGCTCCCGGTCGCGCCCATGCCCATCGCGTCCCAGGTGTCGATGATCTGGTAGTCGGACTTCGGCACCACGCAGAGCCGCGAGTCGACCGGCTTGTCGTTCTCGAAGACGGTTGCGGCGAGCATGTTCCAGTCAGAATTGTCGACGCCTGACGAGAACGGCCAGCGCCCGCTCACCACGAAACCGCCCTCGACCTTGCGCGCGCGCCCCGCGGCGAGCGCGATCGAGGACGCGATCAGCACGTCGGGATTGGCGTCCCACAGCTCGTGCTGCGTGTCGGGATGGTAGTAGCCGAGGATCCAGTGATGGCAGCCGAGGTTGCCGACGTTCCAGGCGGTCGACGGACAGCCGCGTCCGATCTCGGCCACGATGTCGACCAGCGCGACGAACGGCAGCTCCATTCCGCCGAAGACTTTCGGCTGCTGGAAACGGAACAGACCGGTCTCGTGCAGCAGCTGCTCGTTGTCGCGCGTGAGCACGCGCGCGTCCTCGGAGGCCTGCGCGCGCTCGCGCAGGATCGGCACGATATCGCGTGCCCGGCGCATCGCCTCGGCATAGCTCACGGCGGAAAAGTCGCGGCGCGGCTGCGGCAGCGTGCCGACGAACTGTGCCGCGTCGTTCATGGGGGGTCTCCGTGCCTAATGCGCGGAGATTAGCACGGTGGGTGGTCGTAGGGTGGGCAAAGCGTGTCGCCGCGTCAGCGGCGATGCGCGTGCCCACGCAGGGTTATGGTGGGCACGGCGCGCACGCGCGCGCCTTTGCCCACCCTACGAGATCTGAGTTACTTGCACGCCTTCACGGGCTTGATCTCGAGCGAGCTCATCACGCCGTCGATCACGAAGTCGCCGTAGTCGAGCTTGAGCGCGCGCGAGATGCCGTTCTCGTACATCTCGAACGAGATCGCGTAGACCGGCGTCTGCTCGCTTTGCTCGCCGTCGGCCTTCTTCTCGAGCTTGTCGAAATAGCTGATCGTCACCGGCCAGCGAGCGAGGCCCGCAAGCGCGTCCTTGCCGGCCGCCGCGTCCTCGGGCTTCTTCTCGGCCTCGATCTTCTTCCCGATCACCGAGAGCGACTGGTAGATCTTCTCGCCCGATTCCGAGCCGTCAAAGACCGCGACTTCGAGCAGGTTCTTGCCGGCGCGCGCCGCCTCGATCAGCAGTCGCATGTGGTCGGTCGGAAACACCACCGTGCCGGCGTCGAATTTCTTGTCGCCGGGCTTCGACAGCTTCACCGCGACCTTGTCCTTGGCGCGGTCGGCGCGCCCATCCACTTCGGAGAGCCGCTTCTGATCCATGTAGTTCTGCGACTTGAAACGAAAACTCTTCCCGTCGGCCTGCTCCCAGGTCGTGGTGCGCAGGTCGCTGAGCGAGACCTTGCCCTCGCCATTGTCGAGCTCGGTGACCTGGCGGAATTGCAGCGCGTAGCCCTCGCAGGCCGAGCCGGAGAAGTCGTAGACGATGCGGCCGCGCGCGGCTTCGAGCAGGCGCTTGCCGCGCGACGAGGTCAGCTTGAGATCGTAGATCGCGATGTGCGGAGCAAATTTCACCGACCCGGCCGGGCCTTGCGCGGTGGCGGGGCTGGCGGCGGTGAGGCCGGCGGCAATTGCGACCAAACCAAGGCAAAAAATCCCGCGAACGGGCGCAGCGACAATCATTCGGTTCTCCTGAAAAGACCCGGCGGACCATAGTCGTGTGCGCCCTGCGCCGCAACTCGGTTTCAATGCGGATCGGCTTGCGCCCGCGCGGCGGTTCGGCCATGAGTCCCGCCGGACGAGGTGGAGGCGATACATGCCGGGAACGGTCGAAAAGAAGCTTGCGGATTTGGGGATCACGCTCGGCACGCCGGCGGCGCCGGTGGCGAATTATGTCGGCTTCGTGCGCACCGGCAATTTGCTGGTGGTGTCCGGCCAACTTTGCTTCAACGGCGAGGGCAAGCTGGTCGCGGCCGGCAAGCTCGGCGGCACGGTGTCGATCGAGGACGGGCAGAAGGCGGCGCGCGCCTGCGCCATCAACCTGCTCGCCCAGATCAAGGTCGCACTCGGCGACCTCGACAAGGTGCAGCGCGTGGTGCGGCTCGGCGGCTTCATCAATGCGACGCCGGATTTCCTCGAGACGCCGAAGGTGATGAATGGTGCGTCCGATCTGATGGTGACGGCGTTCGGCGACCGCGGGCGCCATGCCCGCACCACCATCGGCGTCGCGGTGCTGCCGCTCGACGCCGCGGTGGAAGTCGAGGGGATTTTTGAAGTCTCCTAGCGCATGATCCCGAAAAGTGGGGACCGGTTTTCGGATCAGATCATGCGCAAGCGAAAATAAGTCATGGGCCGACTCGACTGGCTGACCGCGCGGCCGGTCGCGCATCGCGGCCTGCACGAAAACGCGGCCGGCGTGATCGAGAACACCGCGTCCGCCTTCCGCGCCGCGATCGAGAGCGGCTTTGCGATCGAGACCGATGTCCAGATCACCGCCGACGGCGAAGCCATGGTGCACCATGACTTCGCGCTCGGGCGCCTGACGCTCGGCTCGCGCCAGCTCGCCGCGATGACGGCGGCGGGACTGAAGGAGGTCCCGTTCAAAGGCACCGCCGACCGCATGATGACGCTCGGCGACATGTGCGATCTCGTCGATGGCCGCGTGCCGCTGGTGGTCGAGATCAAGAGCCGGTTCGACGGCGACATGCGGCTGACGCGGCGGACAGCGGATGTCCTCAAGAGCTATCCGGGTCTGGTCGCGCTGCAGTCGTTCGACCCTGCCCTGCTCGTCGCGTTGCGCGAGATCGCCCCCAACCTGACGCGCGGCATCGTGGCGGAGCGCCATTATGTCGATTCCGAGTGGTCCGATCTCTCCGACAGCCAGAAGCGTTCGCTTGCCTTCCTCACCCATGCACCGCGCACGCGGCCGCACTTCGTCGCCTATCACGTGACTGACCTGCCCTCCCCTGGCCCGTGGATTGCACGCAACATCCTGCGTCTGCCGCTGCTCGCCTGGACGGTGCGCAGCGCGGAAGACCGGACCCGCGCCAGACGCTGGGCCGACCAGATGATTTTCGAGGGCTTTCGGCCGTAAACTCGCGTGATGACTGACGAACTACAGATCCGCGTCATCCCGGCCATCGCCGACCTCCCGGCGGCCGCGTGGGATGCCTGCGCCAATCCTCACTCGGAGTCTGAAGTTTGCCCGTACAACCCATTCGTTTCGCACGCGTTTCTGCATGCCATGGAAGCCTCCGCCTCGGCCACCGCACGCACCGGCTGGCAGCCGCAGCATCTCGTCGCGGAGATCGGCGGCGCGGCCGTCGGCGTGGTGCCCTGCTATCTGAAATCCCACTCGCGCGGCGAGTACGTGTTCGACGCCGGCTGGGCCGAGGCCTACGAGCGCGCCGGCGGCGCCTATTACCCCAAGCTGCAGGTGTCGGTGCCGTTCACGCCGGCGACCGGGCGGCGCCTGCTGGTCGCCCCGGGCGAAGCCGCCGACTTGATCCGCGAGGCGCTGGGCAAGGGCCTGATCGAGCTCGCGCGCATGCGCGAGGCGTCGTCGGTGCACGTGACCTTCGCGCCGGAAGCCGAGTGGGAGCTCCTCGGCGCCCACGGCTTCCTCAAGCGCAACGACCAGCAATTCCATTGGGAGAACGGCGGCTACGCGACGTTCGACGATTTCCTCGCTGCGCTCGCCGCGCGCAAACGAAAAGCGATAAGACGCGAACGCGCCGGCGCGCTGGAACACGGCATCGAGGTGGTCTGGCTCACCGGCCGCGATCTGACCGAGGAGGTCTGGGATACGTTCTTCGCCTTCTACATGGAGACCGGTTCGCGCAAATGGGGCCGGCCGTACCTCACGCGCAAATTCTACTCGCTGATCGGCGAGACGATGGCCGACAAGGTGCTGCTGGTGATGGC
>DATEKY010000604.1:0-2345 GCA_035277225.1 Xanthobacteraceae bacterium | reverse complement strand
GTGCGCTACATCCTCGAGGGCAGCGTGCGCAAATCGGCGAGCCGGGTGCGCGTCACCGGGCAGCTGATCGACGCGATGCACGGCAACCATCTGTGGGCCGACCGCTACGATCGCGAGATCGCCGACATCTTCGCGCTGCAGGACGAGATCACCACCCGCGTGATCGGCTCGGTCAGTCCGCAGATCCTGCTCGCCGAAGCCGCGCGGGTGCGGCGCAAGCCGCCGCAGAGCATCCAGGCGTGGGACCTGGTGATGCAGGCCCTCCCCCACATGTGGCGCATGACGACGGACGATCATCGCAGCGCCCAGGATCTGCTGCTCGAGGCGCTGAGCCTCGATCCGGAATACGCGCATGCCTACGCGCTGCTCGGCTGGATCTACATCAGCATGTTCAATCTCGACACCGGCAAGCCGATCCACGAGTTCACCGAGCGCGCGCTCGACGCCGGCACGCGCGCGGTCGAGCTCGACGACCAGGACCCGTGGGCCCATCTGGTGCTCGGGCTCGGCCACGCGCGGCGGCGGCGGCCCGACCTGGCGCTGCTGCATCTGACCAAGGCGATCGAGCTCAATCCAAGCTTCGCGCTCGGCCATGCGGGGCTCGGCTACGGGCTTGCGGTCGGCGGGCAGCCGGAGCGCGGACTCGAGGCTCTGGAACAGGCGCACCGGCTGAGCCCGCGCGATCCGTTTCTCGCGATCTACGCCCCGACGGTGCGCTACATGGCGCTGTTCGCACTCGGCCGCTACGAGGAAACCATTGCGGTGTGCCGCGAAACCGCGACCCTGCACCCAAACCATGCCGGCGCGTGGCGGCTGATGACCGTGTCGCTGGCCTTGCTCGGCAGGGAGGACGAGGCGCGCGAGGCGCTCGCGCGCACGCTCGCGCTGCAGCCGGACCTGAAGATGAGCCACGTCGAGCAGAACACGGTGTACGCCGATCCGGCCGACCGCGGACGGTTTCTGGAAGGATTGAGGAAAGCAGGGCTGCAGAGTTAGCCGGCGTCTAATGCCCCTCGAACGCCACGAGCGTGCGCACCGGCACGTCGAGCTTGCGCAGCTTGTCGGCTCCGCCGAGCTCCGGAAGATCGATGATGAAGCAGGCGGCGAGCACCTCGGCGCCGACCTGGCGCAACAGCTTCACCGCTCCTTCCGCGGTGCCGCCGGTGGCTATCAGGTCGTCCACCAGCACGACGCGGTCACCCTTGTTCACCGCGTCGACATGCATCTCCATCTCGTCGGTGCCGTATTCGAGCGCGTAGGCCATGCGCACGGTCTGGTGCGGCAGCTTGCCCTTCTTGCGGATCGGCACGAAGCCGGCCGAGACCTGATGCGCCACCGCGCCGCCGATGATGAAGCCGCGCGCCTCGATGCCCGCCACCTTGTCGATCTTCGAGCCGGCCCACGGCTGCACCAGCTCGTCGACCGCGCGGCGGAATGCGCGCGGATTCCCGAGCAGCGTGGTGATGTCGCGGAAGATGATGCCGGGCTTGGGATAGTCGGGGATCGAGCGGATCGCGCCGCGCAGGTCGTTCTCGATGGCGGGGGAGGTCATCAGGGATCTCGGGCTGGTCATTCCGGGACGCGAGCGCGAGCTCGCGGGACCGGAATCCATAACCACGAATGGCGCGAACAATCCACTCTTGTGGTTATGGATTCCGGGCTCCTCGCTACGCAAGGCCCCGGAATGACAAGCGGTCACCCCGGCAGCCAGCGGCGCGGCGTCTCGCGCTTGTCGTCGTAGGCCGCCTCGAACACCGGCGCGGCCAACGTGGATTGGATATGCAGAATGCCGCTGCCGCAATTGGCAAAGCCGTGCTTGACGCCGGCCGGCACCATCATCAGCTGGCCGGGCCCGATCGTCTCGTGTTTCTCACCGACCCACACGTCGGCCTCGCCTTCCAGCACGTGCAGCACCTCTTCCACCGCATGCAGATGGGTCGGCGCGCCGTGGCCTGGCTCGCACCATTGCTCGAACAGGCAGAGCTGCGTTGCGCCGTTCGCGGCCGAGACGCGCATGCGGGTGAGCACGCCCTTGCGCCATTCCTCGCGCGGGACCGAAGCCAGATCGACGATGCGCATGGCGCCCCTTTTTCGAAAACCAGTTGCGAACCCGCCCAGTCTGGCCAACCATGCGGGCGGGCACAACTGGGGAGACCGACATGTCCATGCAGCCGCCGGCCGCGCCGCATCGCGTCGCCATCGCCGATATTCAGATTCCGTTCTGGCGGATGGTCGCAATCATCATCAAATGGACGCTCGCCGCGATCCCGGCGGTGATCATCGTGTCGATCATCTTCGCGATCATCGGCGCAGTGATCGGCGGCGCTCTGGTCGCGATATTCGGG
>DATEKY010000603.1:0-2074 GCA_035277225.1 Xanthobacteraceae bacterium | reverse complement strand
GCTGCTGTACGGCGCGCTGATCGACCGCGCGGCGCTTCCGGCGCCCTTCGCCGAGCGCATCGAAAATTGGCGCTGCGGCTCGGGCACGTTCCGCATGAACGTCGCGCTGTCCGAGCTGCCTGACTTCAGCTGCCTGCCCGGCCGCGAAATCGCCGAGCATCACACCGCCGGCATCATCATGGCGCCGAGCCTCGCCTACATGGAGCAGGCCTATTTCGACGCGCGCACGGGTGGCTGGTCGAAAAAGCCGATTGTCGAGATGGTGATCTCCTCGACGCTGGACGACACGCTGGCGCCGAAGGGGCAGCATGTCGCGAGCCTGTTCTGCCAGCATGTGGCGCCGGAGCTGCCGGACGGTCGCTCATGGGACGATCATCGCGACACCGTCGCCGACCTGATGATCGAGACGGTGAATTCATACGCGCCGAACTTCAAGGCATCGGTGCTCGGGCGGCAGATCTTCTCGCCGCTCGATCTCGAACGCACCTTCGGCCTCACCGGCGGCGATATCTTCCACGGTGCGCTCGACCTCGGGCAGATGTTCTCCGCGCGACCGATGCTGGGCCATGCGGATTATCGCGGGCCGCTGCCCGGGCTCTACATGTGCGGATCGGGCACGCATCCGGGCGGCGGCGTCACGGGGTTGCCGGGGCATAATGCGGCGAGAGAGATTTTGCGGGATTTGAAGCCGCGAATGTGACTGTCATCCCGGCCGAGCGCGCAGCGCGAGAGCCGGGACCCATCTCTCCCGATCGCGAATGCTGATTCATGGGTCCCGGGTCTCGGCCTTCGGCCTCGCCCGGGATGACAGTGCGCTATTCGCTATCCGCCGCATAGGGCCGCGCGATCGGCGCCATGTCCTTCGCGGGATGCGCGCGGCCGAAGTCGGGCGCGGCGGAATCCTGCCCGATCTGCACGATGCCGCGGCGGATCGCGCGCGTCTTGCTGAAATGATCGAACAGCACGTCGCCGTCGCCGCGCCGCATCGCGCGCGTAAGCTTCGCCAGATCCTCGTTGAACTGCGCCAGCATCTCCAGCACGGCGTCCTTGTTGTGCAAGAAGACATCGCGCCACATCGTCGGGTCGGATGCTGCGATACGGGTGAAGTCGCGGAAGCCGCCAGCGGAGAACTTGAGCACCTCGGAGCGCGACACTTGCGAGAATTCCTCCGCGGTGCCGACGATGGTGTAGGCGATCAGATGCGGCAGATGGCTGGTGATCGCCAGCACCATGTCGTGATGCTCGGCCGTCATCACCTCGACATTGGCGCCGAGCGCGCTCCAGAATGCGCGCAGTCTGTCCACCGCGGCCGCGTCGGCGCCCTCCGGCGGCGTCAGGATGCACCAGCGGTTGACGAACAGCTCGGAGAAGCCGGAGTCGGGCCCCGAGTTCTCGGTGCCGGCGACCGGGTGCGCCGGGATGAGATGCACGCCTTTCGGCATGTGCGGCGCCATGTCCTTCAGCACCTGCGTCTTGACCGAGCCGACGTCGGAGACGATCGCGCCGGGCTTGAGCGAGGCGGCGATCTCGGCCGCGACCGGGCCGCTCGCGCCGACCGGGATGCACACGATCACGAGATCGGCGTCCCTCACGGCCTCGGCATTGGTCGAGACCACCTGATCCGCGATGCCGAGCTCGACCACGCGCTTGCGCGTCGCTTCCGAGCGCGCGGTCGCGACGATCGAGCGCACGACGCCGTATTCGCGCGCCGCGCGCGCAATCGAGCCGCCGATCAGCCCGACGCCGATCAGGGCGAGGCGGTCGATGATCGGGGCCGTCACCCTTTCTTCCCCATCAGTTCGGCGAGCGTCGCCACGGTGAGGCGGTTCGCCTCCTCGGTGCCGATGGTCATGCGCAGCGCATTCGGCAGGCCGTAGGCACGCACCGCGCGCATCACCACGCCGCGCGAGGTGAGGAGCGCGTCAGCCTCGGCCGCGGTCTTGCCCTTGGTCTCGGGGAAGTGGATCAGGATGAAGTTGCCGACGCTCGGCGTGACGGTGAGGCCGAGCTTGCGGATTTCCTCCGTGGTCCAGGCGAGCCACTTCTCGTTGTGCTGGCGTGAGGTCTCGACATG
>DATEKY010000602.1:0-8632 GCA_035277225.1 Xanthobacteraceae bacterium | reverse complement strand
CGCCTGGTTGAGCACGCTGACGCCGTCATCGGTCGATCCGGCAGCGATCACGTAGGTATTGGCGTTGATTGTGGCAGTCGTGACGCCGGCGGCGCCTTGCAGCTCGAGCGACCCGGCGTCGGCGATGTTCGCCGCATTGGTGAGTGCGCCGTTGTTCGCGACCGAGAAGACGCTCACGCCGGCGTCGCCGGAACCCGCCGCGTAAAGATATGTCGTGCCATTGACGACGGCGGTCGTGAGGTCGGCGATCCCGAGGAGCTTCAGGGTCGCGTCATCCGTGACGTTGAAGACATTGGTCAGGTTGCCGTTGGCCGCGACCGAGAACACGCTGATGCCCTCGTCGGGCGAGCCGCCGACGAACAGATAGGTGGTGCCGCCGACCACGGCGGTTGTCAGGGTCTGGGCGCCATCGAGTTCCAGCGCGCCGGCGTCGGTCACGTTGCCGCCCGCAATATTGGTCAGCGACCCGTCGACGTTGAGGCGGAACGTGCTGACGCCATCGTCCACCGAGCCCGCCACGAAGACATAGGTAATGCCGCCTACGATCGCCGTCGTGACGGCGGCCGCACCGTCCAGCTCGAGCGTACCGTTATCGACCGTGCTGGAAACAAACGTGAGCGCGCCATTGGCGGCCACCGCGAACACATTCACCGCGTCGTTGGCGATACTGGTGACGATGAGATAGCGGTTGGTGCCTGACAGCCCGATCGCGATGCCGGTGGCGGCATCAAGGAGCGCTGCGCTGCTTGCGTCATCGACGTTGGAGACGTTGGTGAGCGCGCCGTTATTGGCGACCGAGAACACGCTGACGCCGTCGTCGACGTTCCCCGTCGAGAACAGGTAGGTGACCCCGCCGATGACCGCGGTCGTCAGGCGAATGGCGCCGTCGAGCTCCAGCGCGGCGTTGCTCGCATCGTCGATGTTGAAGACGTTGGTGAGCGTGCCGTTGGCGGCCAGCGAGAATACGCTGATGCCGTCGTCCACATTGCCGGCGACGAACACGTAAGTGGTGCCGTTGACCACGGCGGTGGTGACGCCGGTCGCCCCGTTCAGTTCAAACAAGGCATTGCCGGCATCGTCAACGTTGGACGGATTGTTGAATGTCAGCATGGCTCGTCACTCCCCCGGAGCGACGCGCGCGTCGCTGAACGCAGAACCATTCGCGCCTTCGGTCACGCACCAGAACTGACCCAAAACCGCCATCACACGTCTCCCTGTGCCCGGACGATTGCTCGCCCAGCAAACCCCTGGCCCACCCCGTTTATTTCAGTATCGTTGTGCCCACTCGGCACGGGCCGATCTCGTCCCCATAGACACGCTACCAGTCGCGTTTGGCGCGAACAAGTCAAAGTTGCGAAAGGGTTAAGCACGGGAACTTTGCGTGGTCTTTTTTGGCAACTTGCGCCGGATTTTTGTGCGCAGTGCACCAACGCGACGTCGATCGCGCTCAAAGAACGTCGGTGGTGCGTCACTAGCAGGCGCCGACCGACGCCTGGCTCAACCCGTCAACGATGACCGTGCGCCAGGCATTGCCCTTGCACTGCTTGCTTTCCGGTATCCAGCGGCTGCCGCCGAACCACGGCGCGTTCAGGTTCGCGCTCGACCAGTCGATATTGATGCCCTTGCCGTCCGCGAGCTTATCGACGCTGGTCGCCCAGACCTGGTTCGGTTGCAGCACTGAGGCGACCTCGACCGAGAACCCGATGAAGTTGGTCCATGGCGCCTGCAGCACGAGCCGGCAGAAGTAATCGTCCGCCGGCAGCGTCAGCATCCTGATCGCATCGACCTGCGTGAGCACATTGTTGCCGGTCGTGATGTAGGATGGCCACGCCCTGCCGGAGCCGAGCGCGACGCCCTTCGGCGTCAGGCGCGGGAATATCATCATCGTCCCGGCCGGGTACGTGCCGAGTTTGCCCTGCACGACGTTGACGCTGACGAGCCCGGTCAATCCGACGTAGTCGGGATTGGCACGGAATAGTTGAAAATTGCGCCGCGCCGCGCAGTCGATCAGCAACCTGTTCGGCACCACCGCGTTCGGCAATAACGGCGAACTGCATTGCTGCGCCGGTGCCGCATTCGCAATACCCGTCGTCGCGGACAGTGCACCAACGGAAGCGAACAGGAATGCGCGCCTGTCGAGTGTACTCATACGCCAGCCCCGTCATTTCAACTTTACTGCCGCGACCCAAATTTTATCTGGGGGCCGACGGCAGGTCAAAGAACAATTCTGAAATCACGATGCGTTCTACTTGTGATAGTCGAGCAAGAAATCTGCCTACCCGGAGCGCAATGAATTCGTTCGCTCGGGTGCTCAATTCGATTGCTGAAGATTGCGGCTTGAGGTAGCATTTTATCCGCAGCCTGAATCCACACGGACGGGGAGTTGACGGAATGAGCCAACCTTATGTCGGCGAAATCCGGATGTTCGGCGGAAGCTTTGCGCCGGCCGGCTGGGCGTTTTGTGCGGGTCAGCTTTTGCCGATCTCGGAAAACGAGACGCTGTTCAATTTGATCGGCACGACCTACGGCGGCGACGGCCAGTCGACGTTCGGCCTCCCCGACCTGCAGGGTCGCGTGCCGGTGCACGCTGGCACGGGAGGAGGCGGCACCTACACCCTGGGGGAAACGGGCGGAACGGAATCGGTCACGCTGACGACGCAGCAGCTCCCGAGTCACAATCACCTGGTCAGCTCTACCACAGGCGGGGGGGTTGGCACTCCGGGCCCGACCACCATCATGGCCGACCAGACCCCTCCAAGCGCGCTCGTCAGTGCCTACCTTCCATTCAACAACGTCACCCAGGTCGCGTTGCGCAACACGATCGTCGGGCTGACGGGCGGCAACCAGCCGCACGACAACATGCAGCCCTTCCTGGTGGTCAGCTACATCATTTCGCTGTTCGGCATCTTCCCGAGCCAGAACTGACCGGCACGCAGCCTCAAACGTCCCGCGACAGAAACTTTCCGGAGTCACACCATGGCCGCCCCGTTCGTCGCCGAGATCCGCATGTTCGCCTGCAACTTCGCGCCAACCGGCTGGGCGTTCTGCAACGGCCAGATCCTGCCTATCTCGCAAAACACGGCACTGTTCTCGCTGCTCGGCACCTTCTACGGCGGCGACGGCAAGAGCACGTTCGCGCTGCCCAATCTGCAGGGCTCGGTGGCGCTCAATCAGGGACAGGGACCCGGGCTCTCGGATCGCTTCATCGGCGAGAGCGCGGGAGAGCAATTCGTCACGCTGCTCACCAGCGAGATTCCGGCGCACAGCCACAGCTTCAACGTCACCACCACGGTCGGCACGACGACGACGTCTTCGGGAAATCAACTCGCCAAGCCGCAGACCGGCAATCCGGTCAGCGGCCTCACGGCAGGACGATATTACAGCGTCGGAGCACAGAACCAGACGCTCAATCCCGCACTCGCAACGTCACTCACCGGCACGAGCCTGCCGCACAACAACATGATGTCGTATCTCGTCGTCAACTTCTGCATCGCGCTGCAGGGCGTATTCCCGCCGCGCGGCTGACGTTCCGCCGAATTCAACCGTTCACGCCGCTGTCAGGAGCAGATCGTCATGGGCACGCCGTTTTTGTCGGAGATCAAGATCATCTCCTGGAACTTCCCTCCGAAGGGCTGGGCGTTTTGCAACGGACAGTTCCTGCCGATCAATCAGAACCAGGCGCTGTTCTCGCTACTCGGCACGATGTACGGCGGCAACGGCCAGACCACCTTCGCGCTGCCCGACCTGCGTGGACGCGTCGCGGTACACATGGGCAGCGGCTTCACTGAGGGGCAGGCCGGCGGCGAGCCCGCGCATACCCTGAACATCCAGGAAATGGCCGCGCATAACCACACCATCGGCGCCGATGCAACGACGGATGCCAAGTCGAACAGCAACACGGCGACGACCAACAGCATCTTCGGCCAGTCGATCGGCACGCCGGCGACCGGCTCGAGCTTCACGTTTAACATGTACGGGACCGCGAATTCGAGCGGAGCCCTTGCGCCGCAGACGATCGGCAACACCGGCGGCAGCCAGGCGCACCCCAACCAGCAGCCTTATCTGGTGCTCAACTTCGTCATCGCGCTGCAGGGCGCGTTCCCGTCGCAAAACTGATCCCGGTCAGTTGAACACCGACTGGTAGTTCTGCCGGTCGCGCTGCGGCGTGAGCACCGGAATGACATAAAGCGTGAACGACGGCCCGTCCTCGACGTGAAGCTGGTGCATTCCTTCGGGCAGTACGTCGCCGGGCGGACCGCGAAACATCACGATGAACGGCTGGCGGGGGACAACCTCCCGTTCCCACTCCTCGAGTTTGCGCATGTCGACCCGGGTGAGGGTGAGCGTGTGCTGCCAACCCTCGATGCGCACGGTCTTGTTCAGATGCGGGAGGAAATCTTCCGCGACCATCTTTTCCGCCATGCGCGCCCTCTTTTTCGCCCCTGCCCCGACACTCCCGCGTACCATACAACGGCCTGATACGTTGAACGCAAGACTGGCCGCACCACGATGAACGATACGGTTTCGATCCTCTCGCCGCTCGGCCCCATGACGCTCCGGCCGGAGCGCGAGGACGACCAGGCGTTCCGCTACGACCTGTTTCGCGTGTCGCGGCCGCCCGAATGGGACATGGTGCAGCTGGACCCGCACTTGCGCGAGCAGCTCGACCGCCACCAGTTCGCCGCGCAGACCTCGAGCTACCGGACGCAATTCGCCAAGGCGCGCTTCGACATCATCGAGCTCGGCGGAGAGCGGATCGGCCGGATCGTGGTCGACCGCCCGGGCAACGAGTTGCACATCGTCGACCAGGCGATTGTTCCGCACATGCGCAACAAGGGACTGGGAACCGCCATGATGCGCGTCCTGATGGATGAGGCGGCGCGCGCAGGCATTCCGGTGAGGCTCACGGTGGCATCGAGCAACGACCCATCGCTGCGCCTCTATCAGCGGCTCGGATTCGTCGAGACCGGCGCCGTGCCGATGTACGTCGAGATGCACTGGAACGCGCCGGCGGCCGGCAACATCTGACGCCGCCGGCGGCGCGCAAAACGAATGGCTCCCGCACGGCCATCGGCCTTGTGCGGGTGCCTCGCCGCCGCGTAGTTTCCCCCTCCGATCGAATTGGCCGCCCCAAGGCCATGGGAGGGAAAATGCTGCGCCGAAACTTTACTGCTCTGCTCGGATTTGCCGTCGCGTCGCTTGTCGTTGCCGCAACCACCAGTGCCGACGCGCAAGGCTATCCGAACCGCCCGGTACGCTGGGTCGTCCCCTATCCGCCGGGCGGCGCAACCGACATCATGGCGCGGCTGATCGGCCACCGCCTGTCGGAAAAGCTCGGCCAGCAGTTCGTGATCGAGAACAAGCCCGGCGCCGGCAACAACATCGGCACCGAGTCGGTGGTGAATGCGCAGCCCGACGGATACACCGTGCTGCTGGTCAATCCGGCGAACGCGATCAACGCCTCGCTCTACGCCAAGCTCAACTTCAACTTCATCCGCGACATCGCGCCGGTCGCCGGCATCTCGCGCGTGCCGAACGTGATGACGGTCCATCCGGACGTCCCGGCCAAGACCGTTGCCGAGTTCATCGCCTATGCGAAGGCGAACCCGGGCAAGATCAACATGGCGTCGTCGGGCAACGGCACCTCGGTTCATCTCTCGGGCGAGATGTTCAAGGCGATGACCGGCGTCGAAATGCAGCACGTCCCCTATCGCGGCTCCGCACCGGCGATGACGGACCTGATCGCCGGCCAGGTTCAGGTGATCTTCGACAACATGCCCTCGGTGCTGCAGCACATCAAAGCCGGCAAGCTGCGCGCGCTCGCGGTCACGACCGCCGCGCGCTCGCCTGAACTGCCGGATGTGCCGACCGTTGCCGAGACCGTGAAGGACTACGAGGCGAGCGCCTGGTTCGGCATGGGTGCGCCGAAGAACACGCCGAGCGAGATCATCGCGACGCTCAACAAGGCGATCAACGAGATCCTCGCCGAGCCGGGCATCAAGCAGCGGCTATCCGAACTCGGCGGCGTGCCGATCGTCGGGACGCCGGAAGAGTTCGGCAAGGTCGTCCAGGCCGAGACCGACAAGTGGGAGAAGGTCGTCAAGTTCGCGGGCGCCAGGGTCGAATAACAACACGCCGCGAGGCGGAGGGAGGAAGAGAGAATGCTACGTCGTCTTCGAAGCGGCGCGCTCGCGCTGGCGTGTCTCGCCGCTGCGGTGCTCGCGCCGCCCGCGGTCGCCCAGGACTACCCGAACCGGCCGATCCATTTCATCGTCGGCTTCGCGGCCGGCGGCCCGAACGACATCGTCGCGCGCATCCTCGGCGAATGGCTGTCCAAGCACATGGGGCAGCAATGGGTGATCGAGAACCGCGCGGGCTCGGGCGGCATGCTGGCGGCGGGCTCGGTGATCAACTCGGCGCCGGACGGCTACACCGTGATGTTCGTCGCGCCGAACAACGCGATCGGCGAGTCGCTCTACAAGAAGCTGCCGTTCAACTTCATCCGCGACACCGTGCCGGTCGCCGGCACCTTGCGGCTTGCCAACCTGATGGTCGTGCCGCCGGACTTCCCGGCCAAGACCGTCGCCGAATTCATCGCGCACGCCAAGGCAAATCCGGGCAAGCTCAACTTCGCCTCCTCGGGCAACGGGACGTCCGTGCACATGTCGGGCGAGCTGTTCAAGCTGATGGCCGGCATCGACATCGTGCACGTGCCGTACCGCGGCTCGTCCGCCGCCTATCCGGACCTGATGAGCGGCAAGGTGCACGTGCTGTTCGACAATCTTCCCGGCTCGATCAACTTCGCGCGCGAAGGCAAGCTCAAGGCGCTCGGCGTGACGACAGCCAAGCGCTGGGACTCGACGCCGGACATCCCGGCGATCGCGGAGACGGTCAAGGATTACGAGGCGAGCGTCTGGTACGGCATCTCGGCGCCGAAAGGCACGCCGCCCCAGGTCGTCGACAAGCTCAACAAGGCGGTGAACGCCGCGCTCGCGGATCCCGCGATGGTCAAGCGCTTCGCCGAGCTCGGCGCCGTGCCGATGCCGATGAGTCCGGCCGAATTCGGCAAGCTCGTCGCCGACGAGACGGTGAAGTGGAAGAAGGTCGTGGAATTTGCCGGCATATCGGTGGAGTAGCTGACCCTCTCCCCCACCCTCTCCTTTCGGGGAGAGGGTGCCATCCGAGCACGTGGCTCCTGTCGAGTTCGAAAAGAAGATCACCATGACAAACCGCAAACGCCCCGAAGACCTGCGCAGCCATCGCTGGCTCGGGGTCAGCGACCTGCGCTCGTTCGGCCATCGCTCGCGGCTGCGCCAGGTCGGCTACGACACGACCGACTGGGCCGGCCGGCCGGTGATCGGCATCATCAACACGTGGAGCGACATCAATCCGTGCCACACCCACCTGCGCCAGCGCGCCGAGGAGGTGAAGCGCGGCGTGCTGCAGGCCGGCGGCTTCCCGATCGAGCTTCCCGCGATGTCGCTTGCCGAAGTGATGGTGAAGCCGACCACCATGCTCTATCGCAACTTCCTCGCGATGGAGACCGAGGAGCTGTTGCGCTCGCATCCGATCGACGGCGCGGTGCTGCTCGGCGGCTGCGACAAGACCACGCCCGGACTGATCATGGGCGCGATCAGCATGGGGCTGCCGTCGATCTACGTGCCGGCCGGCCCGATGCTGCGCGGCAACTGGCAGGGCAAGGCGCTCGGCTCCGGCTCGGACGTGTGGAAATACTGGGACGAAAAGCGCGCCGGCAACATCACCGAAGCCGAATGGGACGAGATCGAGAACGGCATCGCACGCTCGTTCGGCACCTGCATGACGATGGGTACCGCCGCCACCATGATGGCGATTGCCGAGGCGATGGGCCTGTCGCTGCCGGGCGCGTCATCGATCCCGGCGGCCGATTCCAATCATCCGCGCATGGCGACGGCGTCGGGGCGGCGCATCGTCGAGATGGTGTGGGAAGATTTGACCACCGAGAAGGTGCTCGACCAGGCCTCGTTCGAGAACGCCATCAAGGTGCACATGGCGATGGGCGGCTCGACCAACGCGATCATCCACGTGGTGGCGATGGCGAAGCGCGCCGGCGTGCAGATCTCGCTCGCGGACTTCGACCGCATCTCGCGCACCGTGCCGGTGATCGCGAATGTGCGCCCGTCGGGTGCATTCCTGATGGAGGATTTCTTCTATGCGGGTGGGCTCCGCGCGCTCATGTCGGAGCTGCGCGAGCTGCTCGATCTCAACTGCATGACCGTCACCGGCAAGACCGTCGGCGCGAACATCGAGGGTGCGAAGGTGCATCTGCGCGACGTGATCCACCCGACGAGCGATCCGATCTCGTCGGAACCGGCGACCGGCGTGCTGTTCGGCAACCTTGCGCCGCGCGGCGCGATCATCAAGCCGTCGGCGGTCGAGAAGCGCCTGCTCAAGCATCGCGGGCCGGCGCTCGCCTTCGAGGACTATAACCACATGGCGAGCATGATCGAGCACGACGATCTCGACGCCGACGCGGACTCGGTGCTGGTGCTGCGCAACTCGGGGCCGCTCGGCGGTCCCGGCATGCCCGAATGGGGGATGCTCCCGGTGCCGAAGAAGCTGCTCAAGCAGGGCGTGCGCGACATGGTGCGCA
>DATEKY010000601.1:0-2190 GCA_035277225.1 Xanthobacteraceae bacterium | reverse complement strand
GTGCTGGCCGAGCATGCCATACACGGCGCCGCGCCTGACGTGCAGCCGTGCGGTCGGCTCGTTGTCGATCACGACGGTCAGGTCCGCGGCCGCGCGGGCGTAGTCGCGCGTATTGTAGTAGGCGTAGGCGCGGTTTTCACGCGCGAACGGATCATCCGGCTTGATACGCAGGGCGTCGTCGTAGTCGGCGAGCGCGCCAGCGGGATCGCCCGCGTCGAGCTTGGCGTTGCCGCGCACCGTGAAGCCATATGCGTCGCCCGGCGCGAGGCTGATCGCGACGTCGAAATCGGCGAGCGCACGCGGGTACTCGTTCAGCTTGATGAGGGTGCGGGCGCGGTCGCGATAGAACTGCGCGATTTTTGGCGACAGCGCGATGGCGCGATCGAGGTCTGCAAGCGCGTTTTGATGATCGTCGCGGCCGATCAGCACCAGTGCGCGGCTGTAATAGGCCGCGACGCTATTGGGATCGAGCCGCAGCGCCGCGCCGTAATCCGCGAGCGCGCCGTCCGGATTGTCGAGCTGGTCGAGCGCCCCGCCGCGGCTGACATAGGCGTAGGAAAGCTGGAGGCGGTTCGCCTTGCCCGATTCGATGATGGCGCTGCAGTCGGCCACGCGCTCGGCGGGCTGCGAATCCATCGAGATGCAGACCGACCAGGCCTGCTGGAGGGTTGTCGCCAGCGCGGGGGCGGGCGCTGTGGCGAATGCAACGCACAGCGCGATGCCGCACAATCCGGACAATTCCATCTGACGTGCGGGCATGCCGGACCTCGCTTTGGAGACCAATTGCTCGCTTTTGTGTCGCGTCCCGTGCGGGCCGGGTTCAAATCGGGCGAAAAGAGGCCGCAGACCGGTTCCCGGAGGCTGTTCATGCCGGCGTTTGCGTGCTATCCGCCCTCGCCAACTCCGCATTGGGAGAGAGTCGCTGCCCCGGCCTTCCAGCCGGGCGGGCGCGCTCATACTCCGGCGGCCAGGAGAGTTGGCGATGCCCAAGAAAAACGGTGGTCCTGAACTCGCGCTCACCTTCGACGACGTGCTGCTGAAGCCCGGCCTGTCCGAGGTGCTGCCGTCCGAGGTCGATATCCGCAGCCGCATCACGCCGGATATCCCGCTCAACATCCCGATCATCGCCTCGGCGATGGATACCGTGACCGAGGCCGCGATGGCGATCGCCATGGCGCAGGCCGGCGGCATCGGCGTGATCCACCGCAACCTCGAGCCCGAGATGCAGGCCGCGCAGGTGCGGCAGGTGAAGAAGTTCGAGTCCGGCATGGTGGTGAACCCGCTCACCATCGCTCCCGACGCCAAGCTGGTCGAGGCGCTCGAGCTGATGAAGGCGAACGGCATTTCGGGAATCCCGGTGGTCGAGGGCGGCGGGCACAACCGCGCCGGCAAGCTGGTCGGCATCCTGACCAACCGCGACGTGCGCTTCGCGACCGATCCGGAGCAGCGCGTCTCCGAACTGATGACCAAGGACAAGCTGATCACGGTGCGCGAGGGCGTGACCCAGGGCGAGGCGAAGAAGCTGCTGCACCAGCATCGCATCGAGAAGCTGCTGGTGGTCGACGAGAACTATCGCTGCGTCGGGCTCATCACCGTGAAGGACATCGAGAAGGCGGTCGCCAATCCGAACGCCGCCAAGGACGAGCAGGGGCGGCTGCGCGTCGCCGCCGCCACCACGGTGGGAGATAAAGGCTTCGCGCGCACCGAGGCGCTGATCGCGGCCGGCGTCGACCTCGTGGTGGTCGATACCGCGCACGGCCATTCGCGCCACGTGCTCGACGCGGTCAACCGCATCAAGCACGTGTCGAACAAGGTGCAGGTGATCGCCGGCAATGTGGCGACAGGCGAGGGCGCCAAGGCTCTGATCGACGCGGGCGCCGATGCCATCAAGGTCGGCATCGGGCCGGGCTCGATCTGCACCACGCGCATCATCGCGGGCGTCGGCGTGCCGCAGATGACCGCGATCATGGATTCGGTCGAGGCGGCGCAGAAGACCGGCACGCCGGTGATCGCCGACGGCGGCATCAAGTATTCCGGCGATCTCGCCAAGGCGCTCGCCGCCGGCGCTTCGGTGGCGATGATTGGATCGCTGCTCGCCGGCAGCGAGGAAAGCCCCGGCGAGGTCTATCTCTACCAGGGCCGCAGCTACAAAGCCTATCGCGGCATGGGCTCGGTCGGCGCCATGGCGAG
>DATEKY010000600.1:0-4830 GCA_035277225.1 Xanthobacteraceae bacterium | reverse complement strand
GCCCGCATCTTCGATGCCTGGGGTTTCGAGCGCTGCCTGTGGGGCACCGACTGGACGCGCGCCTTCGCGGTGGTCAACTACGAGCAGGCCGTCAAGCCGTTCCTCGAGACCAAGCGCCTGAGCGAGACCGAGCGCGCCATGCTGATGGGCGGCGCCTGCGCCAAGGCTTATCGCTGGTCGCCGAAGAAGGGGTAGTAGCGCGGGACTCTGCGAAGACCCTCATCCTGAGGCGGCCGCGAAGCGGCCCTCGAAGGATGGCCCGCGCACCGAGCCAGCCGCCATCCTTCGAGACACCCGCAACGCTGACGCGTTGCGGGTTCCTCAGGATGAGATCCTAATGCTTGTGCTCGTGCGGCCGCGCGGGGGCAGGTGCCTCGACGAGCTTCGCATTCTCCTGATGCAGGAAGCTGATCAGGTCGTCGGCATCCTGCTCCGACAGCCGCATGTTCGGCATGGTGACCGGCGCGAACCTGGCTGCGAGCTCACGCGCAACCGGATCGTTCTTCGCCAGCATCGCCGATGGATTGCGCAGATAGCTGACCAGCCAGCCGCGCTCGCGCCGCTCGGTGACGCCGCGCAGGTCCGGGCCCACTTTGTCGCCGACCCCGATGGTGTGGCAGGGCGCGCAGATCTTCTTGTACATCGCCTGCCCGGGCTGCGTGCCCATTGCGAGGCCGGTGTTCATTGCGGCGTTGCGCGGAACGGCACGCGCCTGCTCGCGATAATTCGGATCCATCTCGCGGATCGTGGTCACCACCCTGTCGAGATCGCCCATCAGGTTGTCGCGCTGCCACTCGCCGGTGGCGTCGTTGCCGAGCACGATCTCGTTGCGGTGATCGCTCAACACCTTGCTGCGCTCGCCGAGACGGTGGTTGATCGCACGGATATCGTCCGGCTTGCCGGTGACGAAGGTCCAGCCGGGCCCGGTCGCGAATGCCTTCGAGTAGGCCTTCAGCTTCTCCGGCGTGTCGACTTCCGGGTCCACCGTCATCGACACGATGAAGATGTCCTTGCCGAGCTTGTCGCCCAGCCTGTCCTCGACCAGGGTCATCCGCGCGGTGGTGAGCGGGCAGATGTCGGTGCAACTCGTATAGATGAACATGATGACGACGATCTTGTCCTTGATCAGATCGTCGTAGAATTTCAGCGTCTCGCCGTTCTGATTCACCACCGGAAGGTTCGGAAAGAAGCCGGGTCCGCGCCGCTGCTGCGCGTCGGCCGCCGTGTACGCGAACAGGATCGCGCAGGCCGCAAGCGCGGCCGTTATCACGCGTTGCATGGTCGTTCCCCCTGCACGAGCCGAAGGGGACACCTCCGGCCCGCCTCCGCGAGCGTCCGCTCGGGACGTTTATTGCTGGCTGGCGGTGAAGTTCTTCACCGCCGGATTGTAGGTGAACGGCTCCTCGCTGCCCCACTGCTGCGGCGTTCCGCTCTGCGCTTCCTTGGCGGCGCGCGCCTGCGACCGCTGGATCGCCTCGTTGACCATGTCGGCCGTGGCGGAGGTCGGCGGCTTGCGCTTCACCGTCGTGCTCGATGTCGATGTGCTCGATGTCGATGTGGTCGACGTCGAGGTCGTGGTCGCGGTGGTCAGGTTGCCGGCCGACGAGGAGGTCGTCTGCGCCGCGGCCGCGGTGGCGAGCCCGATTGCGACGGCAAGCGAGAGGCCGAGCGTTGCGATGTGTTTCATGGTGCTCTCCATTCCTTTCCAACGCCCAATCAGGTCCGTGGGTCCCCTTCGGGGAGGATTTCCGGCGTCATGAAGGTGACGCCGTCCTTCGAGGGCAGCGGCGTCGGCGTCACCGCGGTCTGCGGCGAGCCGGTGACGCCGGTCAGCAGCTGAATGCGCATCAGCATCGCGAAGTCCTCGTGCACCGTGTTGTGGCAGTGGTTCACGTAGGAGCCGCCGTATTCGCCGAACTGCACCTGGAAGGTGACGCTGCCGGACTCGCGCAGCCGCCACACGTCCTTGCGCACGTTCAATTCGGTGTTCGGGATCGACATGTTGCCGCGGTTCATCGTGATGCCCTCCTCGAAGTGGAGGTGGATCGGATGATCCCAGCCGCCGCCGCCGTTGACGTAGGTCCAGTGTTCGATCTGTCCCGGCTGCGGCACCAGCAGCGAGATGCGGTTCGCGTTCATCGAATGCGCATCCTGCCCGTTGACCTTGATCGTCCACGGGAACGGCATGCCTTCCGGGCAATCGGGGATGCACTGGCCGTTCGGCAGCCGCGAGTCGCCACTGCCGGAGCGGCCGAACTCGACCAGGCGCGTGCGCACCGGCTGCACGATCGGGATCTGCTCGGTGAGCTGGGCCGGCACCTGGCTGATGTCCGGCGTGGTCGAGTAGTGGATGTAGCCCGGCACGTCCACGCTCTCGACCGAACCGACTACGCGAAACTCGAGTACCGGCCCGACCACTGGATCGTCCGGATCGCCGGCGAGCGCCTGGCCGAGGGACAATGTATCCTTCGGGCCGCGACCGTCCTCGCGCATGGTCAGCAGGTTGACGAGCTTGAGGGTCGAGTTGATCGGGAAGGTCGAGAAGTCGACCACGATGTCGTAGCGTTCCGCGATGCCCTGATGGTCGAGCGTATTGAGCGTGATCGGATTGACCACCAGGTTGCCGTCGTTCGCGATGAACTTGAAGTTTATCTTCGAGTTGTTCGGGCTCGAGATGCAGAACTGGAAGAAGCGCGACATGCACGCGTTGAGGATGCGGAAGCGGTACTTGCGCGGCAGCACGTTCATGTACGGCGCGTAGGCGAAGTTCACCAGCGGAAGGTCGCCGAGGAAGCCGTCGGTCACGAACGTGTCGAAGAATAGTTGCCCGTCCGGCCGCGTCGCCGCGTCGGAGACGACCAGGTTCACGTCGAAGTCGGTGTTGCCGTAGTCGAGCAGTTTGCCGCTCGGCAGGCGCAGGTTGACGCCGTCGACCAGCTCCTCGTTGCCGCGGTCCGGCCCGGAGTAATAGTTCACCATGCCGAGATTGCCCTTGTAGACGTTCTCGGCGGTGAAGAAGAAGCGGTGGTCGTGCGCCCATAGCGTGCCCTGCAGCTCGCGGAAGTCGCCCGCGACCTTGTTGAGGCCGCCATTGCCGTTCGGTCCCGAGGCGCGGTTGTCGGTCGCTGCCGTGTTGATCTTGTCGCGACGTGCGAGCGTGGTGCTCCAGCGATAGTCGTAGAACGTGCCGGGGAAATGATGCACGTTAGCGGCGCCGTCGCTCTCCGCACCGTTATGCGCGTTGTGGTGATGCAGCTGGGTTTCGTTGCGCCCGAAGCCCTCGTTCTCCTCGCGGTTGAGCGGCGTGCCGTTGTAGATGCGGGTGAGGATCGGCTCGCCGTAGCGCCCCTTGATCAGGAACGGCGGCAGCGTGCCGCGCACGAAGCGTCCGCGACCGTAGGTCCAGATGCTGTTCGGGTTCTGCGCCGTCATGCCCTGATGGAATTTGCTGCCCGTCGCGACCTGGCCGAGGGTCATGATGTAGCCGACCTTGGGGAAGAACTCGTCCCAGCGCTGATGCGCGAACACCTCGCCGGGCGGGCGGCCCTCGATCGGCCCGCGGTTGTTGAGCGGGTTGAGGAACGGATTGCCGTTGTTGGGATAGCCGGGATGAGTGTTGTTCCAGTCGGTGAACTCGTTGTGCCAGGAGAGGCGCTTGGAGTCGCGCTCGCCGAGCGATGCCGGCCAAACCGCGTTGCCGGTCACCGGATCCTTGGTCAGCGTGTACGGCGTCTGCAGCGCGAGGCGCGGCATTGCCTGCGAGAACTTGGTCGCGGTGCCGAGCGGGCTGCGCGGCGTGCCGGTCGGGATGTCGTCCGCATAGGCGCTGCGCGCGAACGGGGAGAGGCCGTTCTTCAGTGCGAGCGTGCCGGCCATCGTGTAGATGCCCCACCGGTAGAGATCGCGGCGCGTGATCTGTCCGTGCGACAGCGCCTTGACGATCTCGGCGCGGTTCTGGCGCGCGTTCTCCGCCTCGCGCTGACGCGCACGCGACGCCTTGGTCGGTAAGTACATGATGCTCCCTCCGCTCTCGTTGGTTCGTTAGGTCGGACTCACCCCGGGTCTGAACACGCAAGGGGGCGCGCGCCGCTTCGGATGTTTTGATTCTTGCTCTTGATCCGGTGCACCGCTTCCCCGCGCGTCGTGCGTTGAATCGCACGTCCTATGATTGAACAGTCATAAGTTGAACACGATAAAATAAAAGAATGCAACGTTCGATTTAGAGCAAGCTTGCATAATGGTCACGCGGCAAATGCGCGCGACCCACTAAAGTGGAACCGCCGAGCTGAGTAAGCTTTGGTTGTGCAGAAGGAAGGAGCGCCGATGGGGATCGCGTAACGCAACGTTAGGTTACACGCCGCGCGACGCGGCTTTGCGCCTGCACTTACGCGCGGTAGCAGATGCGAATGCGAGCGATTCTCACTCCACCGCTTCGGCGACGGGATGCCAGTCCATCGGGACGTGGCCGGGCTGATCGACGACGCGGTTGAGCCAGGCGCGAATCGCCGGGAAGGCTGCGAGCTCGAAATCGCATTCGTGCGCCAGGTGCGTGTAGGCGTAGAGCGCGATGTCGGCGATGGTGTAGTGGCCGGCAGCCGCGAAGTCGTGCGCCGCGAAATGCTTCTCCATCACGGCGAACGCCTGGTAGCCTTTCTCCATCCAGTCCTCGAGCGCGTGCACCTGCAATTCGCGTCCGCCCTTGACCAGCGTGAGCCAGAAGAACGCGGCGCCGAGATAGGGCTCGAGGCTGTTCTGCTCGAAGAACATCCATTGCAGCGCGGAGGTGCGGTCGATGCGGTCCTCCGGCGCGAGCGGCGTGCCGCCCGCGAT
>DATEKY010000599.1:0-7213 GCA_035277225.1 Xanthobacteraceae bacterium | reverse complement strand
TGACGCGATCCGCGCCGAAGATCGCGCGCGCGACCTCGGTACGGCCGGAGCCGACGAGGCCGCACAGGCCGACGATCTCGCCCGCCCGCACCGTCAGGCCGATGTCCGCAATGCCATTGTCGGAGGCGAGGTTCTCGACCTCGAGCAGGATCTGTCCCGGCTCCGCGTATTCGCGCGCGTAAGTGCGGTCGACCGCGCGTCCGACCATCAGCCGCACCAGATCGTCCGGCGAGGTCTCGGCCGGACGGACCGATGCGATCTTGCGGCCATCGCGCAGCACCGTGATGCGGTCGCCGAGCGCGAACACCTCAGCGAGGCGATGCGAGATATAGACGATGGCGACGCCGTTCTTCTTCAGTTGCACGATGATGGCGAACAGCCGCTCGGTCTCGCGATCCGAGAGCGCGGCTGTCGGCTCGTCCATCACCAGGATGCGCGCATCCTGCGAGAGCGCCTTGGCGATCTCCACCAGCTGCTGCTGCGCGACGCCGAGCTCGTGCACCGGCGTGCGCGGATCGATGTCGAATCCGGTCATCGCGAGCATGCGGCGCGCATCCGCATAGAGTCGCTTGCGATCGACGAAGCCCGGTACACGGCCGCGCGGCTCGCGGCCGAGATAGATGTTCTGCGCGATATCGAGGTAGGGAACGAGCGTGAACTCCTGGAAGATCACCGCGATGCCGTAGCGGCGCGCGTCCGCCGGCGTCGCGATCTCGGCTCGTTCGCCATTGTGGAACAACTCGCCGGCGTCTGCCCGATAGGCGCCGCACAGCACCTTCATCAGGGTGGATTTTCCTGCGCCGTTCTCGCCGAGCAGCATGTGCACTTCGCCGCGCGCGATCTCGAACGACACGTCGTCGAGCGCCTGCACGCCGGGAAAGTGCTTCGAAATGCCGCGGAGCTCGAACAGTGGCGGCGATGCGCCGTGTTGCGCGGCCGGTTCAGGCGCGACGGTCATCGGCTGTCCGCATCTGCGCGCGTTTCCACCCGTCCGGCGCGCGGATGCGAGCTGCACCGCTCAGCGCGCGTGTTTCGTTCGTTGGCCGATCTTCGCATTCCCGCTGCAGCGCGTCGAGACGCGTCAGGTAGTTGTATGCGGTCAACTGCAACCGAGTTGCGCTAGCGCTGCGCCGCGGCGCCGAGATAAGCCTCGATCACCTCGGGGCGCCGCAGCACATCCTCCGGCGCGCCTTCGGCCAGCGTCTCACCGTGATCGAGCACGTGGATGCGGTCGGCCAAGTCGGCGACCATCTGCATGTCGTGCTCGATCCAGATCATCGCGATGCCGAGCTCGTGCTTGATGCGCAGGATGAAGCGCGCGAGGTCCTCGCGCTCTTCGCGGTTGAGTCCCGCGGACGGCTCGTCGAGCAGCAGCACGGCCGGCTCCAGCGCCAGCGCGCGGGCGAAGCCGACGATCTTCTGGATGCCGAACGGCAAGGTGCCGACGGGCGCGCGCCGATAGCGCTCCAGCTCGACGAATTCGATGATCGTCTCCACCGCCGCGCGCTGGCGCACCTCTTCGCGCCGCACGGTGGGCAGATACAGCATCTCGGCGAGCGGATTGGTGCGGATGCGGGTGTGACGGCCGGTGAGCAGGTTCTCCACCACCGTCATGTCGGCGAACAGCTCGCCATGCTGGAACGTGCGCGCAACGCCGAGCCGCGCGATCTCGCGCGGCGCGCGGCCGGAGATCGCGTGCCCCTGAAAGCGGATCGCGCCCGCGCCGCGATAGATGCCGCTGATGCAGTTGAGCACGCTGGTCTTGCCGGCGCCGTTCGGGCCGATCAGCGCGAACAGTTCGCCGCGTTCGACGCGCAGCGAGACGCGGTCGAGCACCTGCAGGCCGCCGAAGCGCAACGACAATGCGTCGACCTCGAGCTCAGCCATACCATCTCCTGGTGCGGCGATATTGCTTGACCGTGCGATAGCTGCGGCGCTCAGCGCCGCCGGCCTGGCCGAGATAGAACTCCTGGATGTCGCCGTGCTGACGCAGCCGCGCGCCGTCGCCGTCGAGCACGACGCGACCGTTCTCCAGCACGTAGCCGTAGTCCGCGACCGCGAGCGCCGCGGCCGCGCTCTGCTCCACGATCACGATCGTGATGTCCAGCTCGTCGCGGATCTGCACGACGCGCGCCATCAGGTCCTCGACCAGGACCGGCGCCAGGCCGAGCGACAGTTCGTCGACCAGCAGCAGCTCCGGTTGGCACATCAGCGCGCTCGCAATGGCCAGCATCTGCCGCTCGCCGCCGGACAAGAGCCCGGCGGTGCGGCCGCGCAGGTCGGCGAGCTTGGGAAAGAACTGGAATATCAGCGCCTCGCGGTCGCGCTGGTCGCGCCCGCGCGCGAACGGCGCGGCGAGGTTTTCGCTCACAGTGAGATTGGGGAATACCTTGTCGCGCTCGGGCACCAGCACGATGCCGCGCCGCGCGATCTCGTTCGGCGGGCGGTTGGCGATGGGCTGGCCCTTGAAGGCGATCGAACCTTCGGTGACGCGCGCATCGTCGATGCCGAGGAAGCCCGAGATCGCCCGCAAGGTGGTGGACTTGCCGGCGCCGTTGGTCCCGAGGATCGCGACGATCTGGCCTTGCGCAACCGAGAGGCTGACGCCCTGCACCGCCGTGATGGCGCGGTGATAGACCACTTCCAGCTTGTCGACCGCGAGCAGTGTGGTCATCGGCGCGGCCCCGCGAGCGGACGATGACGGAACGGCCAGAGCAGGAAATAGGTCTGCAGCCGGCGCCAGATGCCGACCAGGCCGAGCGGCTCGAACAGCAGGAACAAGATCATCACCACGCCGAACGCCGCGTAGTTCACGGCGAACAGCACGCCGGCGTAGGCCTGCGCGTTGGGCAGCCGCATCAGCGCGGCTTCGATCGCATAGGGGAACAGCGTCACGAACACGGCGCCGAGAAGCGCACCGAGCAGCGAGCCCATGCCGCCGACGATGATCATCGCGACGTACTGGATCGAGAGGAACAGCGAGAACGCCTCGACCGAGACGAAGCCGCGATAATAAGCAAAGAGCGCGCCGGAGACCGCGGCCATCGCGGACGAAATCACGAAGGCGAGCAGCTTGTGCGCGGCGACGCCGATGCCGAGCGCTTCGGCCACCGTCTCGTGCATGCGGATGGCGCGCCACGCGCGCCCGGTGCGGCCGCGCAAGAGATTGAGGCAGATCAGCAGTGTGCCGGCGGCGAAAACGAGCAGCACGAAGTACCAGACGCGACCGCCATAGATGGTGTAGCCGCCGATCTTCGGCGCATCGACCGTGATGCCGGTCGAAAAGCCGCGCTTGGTCTCGTACTCGCCGCCGAGGTAGACGACGACGAAATGCAGCGCGAGCGTCGAGACCGCGGGATAAAGCCCGCGCAAGCGCAGCGACGGCAACCCGAAGACGACGCCGAGCAGCGCGCCGGAAAGCGCCGCCGCCGGCAGGGTGACCCAGAACGGCGCGTTGAACTCGCGAAACAGAATGCCGGCGGTGAACGCTCCGGCCGACAGCAGGCCGGCATGGCCGAGCGAGACCTGGCCGGCGTAGCCGGTGAGCAGCATCAGCGAGAGCGCGCCGATCGAGGCGAGGAACACCTGGCAGGCGAGATCGAGGTAGAACGCCGAGGCAAGGAACGGATAGGCAGCGAGCAGCAGCAGGAACGCAACAAGGGCGACCCGCTCTAGCCGCGTTTGCGTCAGCGCCGTCTCCTGCGCATAGCCGGTGCGGAAATAGCCGCTGGCGCGCGGGCTCCTAGACACGGTCGAGCTCCTCGCGCGTGCCGAGTAGCCCCCACGGGCGCAGCACAAGCGTCACGATCAGCACGAGGAACGGCACCACGTCGGAGAGCAGCGGGTCGATGTACTGGATCGAGAGCACTTCCGCGGCGCCGATGATCAGCGCGCCGATCAGCGCGCCGGCGAGGCTGTCGAGCCCGCCGACCAGCGCGGCCGGAAAGGCTTTCAGCCCGATCACCACCATGGTGTTGGTCAGGCCGGAGTCGAGCGCGATCAGCATGCCGGCGAGCGAACCGGTCAAGGTCGACAGCCCCCAGGCGAGCGCATAGACGGCGTGCAGGTTGATGCCGCGTTGCGCGGCGAGCAGCGGGTTCTGCCCGGCGGCGCGCATGCGTATGCCCCAGCGCCCGAAGCGCAGGAAGACGAACAGACCGGCGTAGACCAGCACCGTCGTCACCACGAGCAGCGCCGCGAAGGTCGAAATGCGGCCGCCGCCGGGCAGGACCAGCGCCGGATTGGCGGCGCCGAGCGCCTGTCCGGGATACTGCTGCTGCGCCGACCAGATCAGCACCATCAGGCCGCGCAGCAGGATGCCGAGCGCCACTGTCGTCAGCACTGCGGCGAGCACCATCTCGCCGGTCATCTTGCGCATCAGGAAGAGGTAGACCATCACGCCGACGGCGAGGCTGAGTCCGATCGCGGCGCCGATCGCGATCACCGGATGGCCGCCGAACGACGAGGCGGTCGCGAGCAGCAGATACGCGCCGAGCATCATCAGCTCGCCATGCGCGAGATTGAGCACGCGGCTGACGCGGTAGATCAGCACATAGCCGCAGGCGATGAGCGCGTAGATCGCCGACAGGACGATGATGTTGACGGCGAGTTGCACGGTCTAACCCATGGATCCCGGGTGCGCCTGCCTTCGGCATTTGCCCCGGGATGACGGCTGCGCCGTCACTTCACGTCGTAGGCGAACCAGTCCTTCACCACCGCGGTCTTGGCGCTGTCCCAGCGGTAGATGCGATAGTATTGTCTGGTGCGGAAATGATTGTCCTTGGTCCACTCGATCGGTCCGCCGCGCAGGCCTTTCAGGTCGACCTTGAGATTCGCCATCGAGGCCTGAACTTTCGCCGCGGTCGTAGGCCAGCCGGCGCCTTTCAGCGCCGCCTCGATCACCATGCCGGCGATCCAGCCTTCGGTCATCTGCTCGGGCGGATATTTCGCGCCGGCCGCCTTCACGGCGTCGGCGATTTCCTTCTGGACGGGCAGATTGTCGTCGAACAGTGAATTCGCCCCGATGACGAACAGCCTGTTGTCCTTGATGCGCTTCAGTTCGCCCTCGGCCTCGAGATGCGCCCAGGTGAGATAGTCGCCCGCCCAGCCGAGGCGGCGCAGCGCCTCGAAGGTGCGCACCTGCGTCACCCACGGCGCCCACGAGAATACCCAGTTCGCGCCGGCGTCCTTTATCTTGGTGGCGAACGGCGTGTAGTCGGCGGTCGGCGGCGGAATGATTTCCTTGTCGACCGCGGTCATGCCGAGCCCCGGCGCCTGGCTCTCGGCGAAATCGATCTCGCCGCGCGAGAGCGGAATCGCCATCGCGGAGAAGCCGATCTTCACCGGCTCCTTCGCGGTCTCCTTGATGAACGAGAGCGCGGCGCGACTGTCGAAGGTCGAGGCGAAGGCGGTGGTGCAGAACTGCCCTTCGGCGGCGGGCGGATAGACGTCCTTCGGGCACACCGAGGCGGCGAACAGCAGCGGCACGCCGGCATTCTTCGCTTCGTTCACCACCGGCGCGTAGGTCGAGGAGAGGCTCGCATTGATCATCAGGATCGCGTTGTCCTGGGTCAGCAGCTTCTTGGCGTTGGCCGCCGCCTTCGACGGCTCGGCCGAATCGTCCTGGATGACGAGGTTGATCTTCTTGCCGTTGACGCCGCCGGCCGCATTGACGCGGTCGAGATAGATACGCAGCGCCTCTATAGCCGGCGCATAGGTGCTGGCCGGCGGACCGGTGAGCGCCGCCGTGATGCCGACCACATAGGCATCCTGCGCTAGCGCGGGACTCATGAAGGCGGCGAGAGCCGCGATGACGATCGATGGACGCATGATCTCCTCCGGTTTTCTTGTCATTTAACTCAAGCACTCAGCGCGTCGCGCACCTCGCCGGCGAGCAGGCGGCTCTCGCTGTCGTCGTACATCGCGTCGACCAGCGGCTTGAACCGCTCGGCCATCAGCGCACGCTTCACCTTGCGGGTCGGCGTCACCGGCTCGTTCTCTTCCTCCGGGTCGAGCGCCTTCGGCAGGATGCGGAAGGTCTTCACCTGCTCGACGCGCGCGAGCTCCGCATTCGCCTTTTCGATCTCCGCCGCGATCAGCGCGACGACATGGCGGTGTTCGGCGAGATTGGTGAAGCCGGTGTAGCTGACGTCATTGAGGCGCGCCCAGTTCGCCACGGTATCGGGGTCGATCTCGATCAGCGCTGCGATGTACTTGCGGCCGTGGCCGATCACGACGGCTTCGGCAATGTAGGGCGAGGCGCGCAGCAGGTTCTCGATCGCCGAGGGAGCGATGGTCTTGCCGCCGGCGGTCACAATGAAATCGCGCGCGCGATCGATGAGCCGCAGCTCGCCGTCGCGCCATTCGCCGACGTCGCCGGTGTGCCAGTAGCCGTCGTCGGCTTTCAGGGCGTCCGTGGTGGCCGGATCGTTCCAGTAGCCCTCGAACAAATCGCGGCTGCGCACCAGCACCTCGCCGTCGGCGCCGAGCTTCACGTCGCACTCGTCCGGCACCGTGCCGACCGTGCCGGGACGCGGGAACGGCCCGCGCTGGCCCGCCACGATGCCGCCCGCGCCTTCGGTCTGGCCGTACATCTCGACGACGTTGACGCCGTAGATGTGCCACAGCGCCATAGTCTCGGTCGGCAGCGGCGCGCCGCCGCTCACCACCAGCTCAAGCCTGTCGAAGCCGAGCTTGTTCAGGATCGGGCGGAACACCGCGGCGTGCCAGGCCTTGTAGGCGATCTCCTGCGCGGCGCTCGCCGCGCCGCTCCAGCGCCGTCGCGCATGGGCGCGCGCGAAGCGCATCGCGAGCGCGTAGCTGACGCGCTTCGCCTGAGACGAATTGGTGATCGCCACCAGCACCTGCGCGGCGAACTTCTGCAGATAACGCGGCACGGTGAACAGGACGGTCGGCGCGGTCTCGAACAGCGTGGTTGCGAGATCCTCCGGGTCCTCGCCGAAGTGCGGCACGAGCCGTGTGAACAGCGGCAAGGTGACGGCGACATCGCGCCCGAGCACGTGGCAAAGCGGCAGGTAGACGACCGTGCGATGCTCCTTCTCGTAGAGCGTCGGGTAGTGATCCGAGACGGTCGCCGCGGCAGCGAGATGCTTGCCGTGCGCGATCAGCGCGCCCTTCGGATGGCCGGTGGTCCCCGAGGTGTAGACGATGAAAGCCGGATCCTCGGGCTTGAGCGCGGCTGTGCGCGCCGCGA
>DATEKY010000598.1:0-7444 GCA_035277225.1 Xanthobacteraceae bacterium | reverse complement strand
AGTTCGCCCGGACCGCCGAGCACCCATGCCTTCATGGTGTCGGGCACGGGCATGCTTGCGCTGGTCTTCACGCCGGGTGCGGCCAGTGCAAGCGCTGCCGCATGGGCATGTACACCTCATGCCACAACTACGGCCTCAACTACGGGGACGTCGACAAGGGCCACCGCGCCAACGGCTTCACCACCGACGGCGGCTTCTGCGAATACCAGGTGAACAACATCAACACCCTGGTCGCGATCCCCGACGCGATGTCGGACGAAGAGGCGACCTTGGTCGTCACCGCCGGCACCGCGATGTACGGCCTCACCGAGCTCGGCGGCCTCGTCGCGGGCGAGAGTGTCGTGGTCACCGGCCCCGGCCCGATCGGCCTGCTGGGTGTCGCGGTCGCGAAAGCGCTCGGCGCGCATCCAGTCATCCTCACCGGCACGCGCGACAATCGGCTCAAGATCGGACTGGAGCTCGGCGCGGACCACGTCGTGAACGCGCGCAATGAGAATCCAGTGGACGCGGTGCGAAAGCTCAATGGCGGCAAGGGCGTCGACTACGTGGTCGAATGCTCGGGCGCGCCGAATGCCGTCAACGACGCGATCCGCATGGTCAACCGCGGCGGCAAGGTGTGTCTCGCGGCCTTCCCGCACGAGGAGACGCCGGTCGACGTGGCTCACATCGTGCGCAACAACATCTATCTCTATGGCATCCGCGGCGAGGGCAAGAGCGCGACCCACCGCGCCGAAGCCTTCATGTCGCAGAAGCGCTTCGACGCCACCAAGGTGCACACGCATACCTTCCCGCTCGAAGACCTGCCGACCGCGATCAAGTATGCGCGCGAGCGCATCGACGACGCGATCAAGGTGGTGGTGAAGACGCGCTCCAGCGCAGCACAGCGCGTCGCCGCGGAGTAGCCGCGTGTCGGACGGGGCGAGGATTGACGCTGCGATCAATGCCCTGTTCGCGCCCGATCTCGACGCGATCCGCGGTCTCGCGCGTGTGCTGCCCGGCCCGCTGCCCGTCGCGGTGAACGGCATTCGCGTCGCGGCGAGCATCCGCCCGCGCAAGTTTGTCATTCAAGGCGGCGACGAGACGCCGGTGACGATGCCGCGCACCGCGTTCCAGCTGGTCTATCCCGACTGCACCGTGATGATCGACAGCGGAATGGACAAGGCGACGCATGACTCGTTCAGCCCCGACAAGCCAGAGCCGTATTATCCGGAGGCCTTCGCCAAGCTTGAACGAGCGCTCGACGCCGCGCGGCTGATCATCCTCACGCACTTCCATGCCGATCACGTCGCCGGTATCGTCACATCGCAGAATTTCGCGGCGCTCGCCGCCAAGACTGTCGCGACATCGTTGACGCTCCACTTGATGCGCAAGGAACCGCATCGTCCCCATTTGAAGATTTCCATCGTCCAGTCCGTGCAGTTCATCGAGATCGACTATCTCGGCCTCTATCCGGTCGCGCCCGGCGTGGTGCTGATCAAGGCGCCCGGCCACAGTCCGGACCAGCAGATGGTCTATGCGCGGCTGCAATCGGGCGCCGAAATCCTGCACAGCGTCGACTCGGCCTGGATCTACGACAATATCCTGCAGCTCAGGCCGAAGGCCGCACCTTGGGTCAAGGAAGAGGTGCCGGCGATCATGGCGCAGCTGCGATGGCTGAAGAACCTGCACGACACCGAGCCGAACCTGACGATCCTGGTGACGCACGACGACGCGCGCTTTGACGCACTGACGAAGCGCGGAGTGATCGGCGAACTCGCGCTATAATCGGCAACAAGACCGGAGGACCACATGAGACTGTTCGCAGCGGCCTTCGCCGTCCTGCTCGCCGTCGCGTCGGCGCAGGCGCAGCCTTACCCGTCGCGACCGATCACGGTCGTCGTCCCCTTCCCGGCCGGCGGCCCGAGCGACGTCGTCGCGCGCATCGTCGCCGAGCATATGGGCAAGGTGCTCGGCCAGACGATGGTGATCGAGAATGTCGGCGGCGCCGGCGGCACGATCGGCTCGGCGCGCGTCGCCTCCGCCGCGCCCGACGGCTACACGTTGCTTGCCGGCAGCATGGGCTCGCATGTCGCCGCTCCGGTGCTGACGCCGAACGTCAAATACGACTCCCAGCGCGACTTCGATCCGATCGGCCCGACCGCCGACGCCCCCGCCGTGATCGTGGCGCGGAAGGATTTTCCCGCCAATAACCTGCGTGAGTTCGTCGCCTACCTCAAACAGAATGGCGCGAACGTGAAGCAGGCGCACGGCGGCATCGGCTCGTCCTCGCACATGGCGTGCCTGCTGTTCGCCGCCGCGGCCGGCGTGACGCCCAATCTCGTCGCCTATCGCGGCACCGGACCGGCGATGAACGATCTGGTCGGCGGCCACGTCGATTTCCTCTGCGAGCAGGCGGTGAGCGTCACCGGGCAGATCACCTCGGGCGCCGTGAAGGCGTTCGCGATGTCGGGCGACGCGCGGCTTGCGACTTTGCCCGAGGTGCCGACCGCGCAGGAAGCCGGCGTGAGCTACCGCATGAACGTGTGGGCCGGCATCTTCGCGCCGAAAGGCCTGCCGCCCGAGATCATGAAGCGGCTCAACGACGCGCTCGACCAGTCGCTCGACGACGCCGGCGTGCAGAAGCGCCTCGCCGATCTCGGCGGCACGATTCCCTCCAAGGACGCGCGCGCGCCGGCCAAGTTCGAGGCTTACGTCAAGGCCGAGATCGAGCGCTGGTCGCCGATCCTCAAGGCGGCCGGCGCGAAGGTGAATTGATCACGCTGTCGTGACGCGGCAAGGCGCTGACAACGCACCGTCACGGCGGGAGAATAGACGCAAGGGCAGATCAGGGAGGATCACATGACCGCATTGACCCGCCGCAGCCTTCTCGCCGGCGCAGCGCTTGCCGGCGCGACCGCCACGCTGCCGCAATCCGCAAACGCCGCCGCGCCTGCGGCCGGCAAGCAGGCGCCCGCCTTCTACCGCTACAAGATCGGCTCGTACGAGCTGACCGCGATCCACGACGGCATCTGGCTGCGCGACATCGACGACAAGTTCGTCAAGAATGCGCCGTGGCCTGCGGTGCAGAAGGCGATGTCGGACGCGCACATGCCGGCCGGCAAGCTCGCGATCCCGTTCACCACGCTCGTCGTGAACACCGGCTCGAAGCTCGTGCTGATCGACACGGCGACCGGCGGCCAGTTGACGGCGACCGCCGGATCGTTCGGCGCCAATCTCGCCGCGGCCGGCATCGATCCGAAGCAGGTCGACACGATCCTGATCTCGCACTTCCATCCGGATCACATCAACGGCATCCGCGACAAGGAAGGCGCGCTGGTTTTCACCAACGCCGAGATCAAGGTGCCGGCGGCCGAATGGGCCTGGTGGATGGACGACGCCAACATGGCGAAACAGCCCGAGGGCGCGCGCCCCGCCTGGCTCAACGTGCGCCGCATCTTCCGCGGGCTCGAGGACAAGGTGGTGAAGTTCGAGCCGAACAAGGAGGTCGCACCCGGCATCACGTCGATCGGGGCGCCCGGCCACACCCCCGGCCATACCGTGTTCGCGGTCGCCTCGGGCAACCAGTCGATGCTCGCGCTCGGCGACACCACCAACAACCCGCTGCTGTTCGTGCGCAATCCGGACTGGCAGGCCGCGTTCGACACCGACGGTGCGCTGGCCGCCGAGACGCGCAAGAAACTGCTCGACCGGGCGACCGTCGATCGCATGCTGGTGCAGGGCTATCACTTCCCCTTCCCGGCGTCGGGCTACATCCTCAAGACCGGGCTGCACACCTACGATCTGGCGCCGGTGACCTGGCAGCCGTCGCTGTAGCGTCGAAGCACCCCACCCGGTCGCCTTCGGCGACCACCCTCCCCCTTCGGGGGAGGGATGGAGTTCGTTGCTCTCTCCCCGCGCTCCGTGATCCCTCCCCGTCTTCGGGGAGGGTGGCCGGCGAAGCCGGTCGGGTGGGGTTTACCGGGACACAATTGCAACAGCGGTTTTGAATCGTTCCGCGCTCAATTGACAAAGCCATCCCCGCGCCCTCCACTCCGCCCCGGTGAAGGTGTGCCGTCTCCCGGTCGGAGGCGGCCAAAAGGGAATCCGGTGCGGCGCGCCACTTGTTCGTGGTGAACCAACCCCGGAGCTGCCCCCGCAACTGTAAGCGGCGAGCCCTCCTCCTCAATGCCACTGGGATTCCCCGGGAAGGCGGAGCGAGGGCAGCGACCCGCGAGCCAGGAGACCTGCCCTCGCCAGTCACCCTTCCGATGCACGGGGCGTGCACTCGGGGCGGCTTCCGCAGCGGTGACGTGCTGAAAACCGTCGCGGGGGTCCGGGGTGCTTCGTTCTCCGACAAAACTGACAAGCGCACTGCGCCGTCGCGACATGTTCAACCCATTCGGGGGCATGTCATGTCTATCCATTCCGTCACTCGCCACTTGCTACGTTCCGGCCTAGCGGCCGGCGCGCTGATCGCCGCGCTCGGGCTCGCTCACGCGCAAACGGTGTTGCCCGAGCTCACCGTCGTCTCGCCGAGCCTCGTGCCGATCGAAGCATCGAAGACCGGCTCGTCGGTCACCGCGATGAGCGGCGACGAAGCCCGCGCCAGCGGCTTCTCGCAGCTCTCCGACGTGATGCGCACCTTTCCCGGCATGCACGTCAGCCAGTCCGGCTCGCGCGGCTCGCTCACGCAGTTTCGCGTGCGCGGCGCCGAGGCGAACCATCTGCTGGTGATGATCGACGGCGTGCCCGCCAATGCCAACAGCGACGGTGCCTACAATTTCGCCGACATTCCGCTCGACGACATCGAGCGCGTCGAGCTCTTGCGCGGCCCGCAGTCGGGCCTCTATGGCGCGAACGCGCATTCCGGCGTGCTCACCATCGTCACCAAATCCGGGCGCGGGCAGAAGCCCGAGTTCACCGCACGCATCGAAGGCGGGACGCAGCGCTCGGCCGAAGGCGCGATGTCGGCGCGCGGCTCGGCGGGGCCGGTCTACGGCTCGATCACGACGAGCTATGCGACCACCGACGGCTTCAATATCGCGCGCAACGGCGCTGAAACCGACGGCGCCAAGCGCCTCGCGGTCACCGGCAAGGCCGGCATCGACTTCTCGCCGAACTTCAACGTCGAAGGCTTCGTGCGTCACGCGCGCCGCAAGGCCGAGTTCGATCCGCAGGATCCGTTCTTCCTCAACACCGGCCTGGTGGAAGATGCACCCGGCTACTCCACCAATCTCGCCGAAACGCTGGCGCGCGGCGAAGCGACGCTCAAGCTGTTCGACGAGCGCTGGATCCAGTCGGTGAAATGGACCTCCACGCGGCAGGATCTGTCGGCGCTGGAGGGCTTCGTGCGCAGTTCGGGGTCGGTCGGAAGCACGGAGACGCTGTCCTACAAGAGCGCGCTCATCCTCGATTCGATGTTCGCCGGCGGCGAGCGGCACCGTCTCACCGGGCTGGTCGAGGACCGGCGCGAGAAGTTTTCCTTCGACAGCATCTTCGTGTTCGGGCCCGACCTCGACGCGGCGCGCAACGGCTACAAGCGCACCTCGACCGGCGTCGGCGGCGAATACGTGCTCGACCTGCTGGCGACCGGGACGACGATCTCGGCCGCGGTGCGGCAGGACTTCAACGAGCCGTTCAAGGACGAGCTGACCTGGCGCCTGTCGCTGTCGCAGAAGGTCGCGCCGATCGGCGGGCGGCTGCATGCGAGCGTGGGGCGGGCCGTGACCAATCCGAGCTTCCTCGAGCAGTTCGGATTCGTCACCTCGACGTTCGTGCCGAACCCCAGCCTGGTGCCGGAAAGCTCGATCGGCTGGGACGCCGGCTGGGAGCAGACCTTGTGGAACGGGCGCGTCGTGTTCGACGTGACCTATTTCAATTCGCGGCTCGAAAACGAGATCGTGCTGATCTCCCTTCCGAGCTTCCGCTCGTCGGTGCGCAACATGACCGGCACCTCGACGCGCGAGGGCGTGGAAACCACGCTCAAGGTCCGGCCGTTCGACTGGCTCACCGTCTCCGGCACCTACACCTACACCGATGCGCGCGACGACCAGGGCGTGCCGGAAATCCGCCGGCCGAAGCACGCGGCGTCCGGCACCGTGACGGCGAGCTTTGCCGAAGGGCGCGGCAAGGCGACGCTCAACGTCGTCTACAACGGCAAGATGACCGACACGATCTTCACCTTCCCCTCCTCGACCACCACGCTCGCCGCCTACACGCTGGTCGGCGGCATGATCTCGTACGACACCACGCCGTGGTCGACGATCTATCTGCGCGCCGAGAACGTGTTCGACCGCCGCTACGAGGAGGTCTATTCGTTCCGCTCGCCCGGCGCCGCGGTTTATGCGGGACTGAAGGTGAGGACGAATTAGCAGCCGCAGTGTGGGCTCAGCGCGCGCGGCTGAGCCCACCCTGCGCATTCCGCTTGCTGGCCGCCGTGATCACGGCGAGTTGAAATGCAGGCGCCGGAATGCCGCCAACCCGATGGATGTTCCCGGAGTATCGGAGTATCATCAACCCAGACTTTTTCCGTCCCGGGAGAAAATCGCATGACCCGCCGCAATCGTCTCGCCGTGCTGACTGCCGCCTCGCTGTTCGCGCTTTCGATCGGCGCCGGTGCCGTTCTCGCCGCCGGCGAGCCCGATCCGCCGAGCAGCCGCAATCCGAACCCGCCGCAGAAGCAGGTGCCGGCCGGCCAGCAGAAGACCGACACCAAGAAGAAGAAGAAGGACGAGAAGTCGGAGCAGGAATTCCGCGACGGTTATCGCGCGGCCTATGCCCTCGTGCAGGCCGGCGACTACAAGGCCGCGTTCGCGGCGTTCAAGGCGCTCGACGCCGACGACACGCCGGACGTGGCGAACTACATGGGCTACACCGCACGCAAGCTCGGCGACTACCAGCTCTCCAAATACTGGTACGAGCGCGCGCTCGCCGCCGATCCGAAGCATGTGCGCACCTGGCAGTATTACGGCATGTGGCACGTCGAGCAGGGCAACATGCTCAAGGCCGCCGACTTCCTCGAGAAGATCGAAGCGATTTGCGGCAACAAGACCTGCAAGGAATATCAGGACCTCAAGGGCGGCATGGAAGGGACTGTGACGTATTGACCGATTTCGTGTCCCGGACGCGGCGCAGCGCGATGGCGATGCGACGCAGATCCGGGACCGCCAGAGGCTCCAACGGTCCCGGGTCGGCAGCGCAGCATTTCATGCTGCGCAGCGCCCGGGACACGCGTTCCTACGCCTCCGTCTCCTGCATCAGCCACGCCAGATAACCCGGCTCCCCGCCTTCGATCGGCAGCACGAGAATCGCCGGCGTCGTGTAGCTGTGCAGCGCCGTCACCTCTGCCCGCACGCTTTCCGCGAGCGAGGCGCGGGTCTTAATGATCATCACCACCTCTTCGCCGCGCTCGATCGCGCCCTGCCACCAGTAGTGCGAAATCATCCCCGGCAGGATGTTCACGCAG
>DATEKY010000597.1:0-3709 GCA_035277225.1 Xanthobacteraceae bacterium | reverse complement strand
CCCCTGAACGAGAACCCGCTCCTCGCCATCGACCGGGACATGGAGCTGCTCGAGCATCTCGACCGGCTGAACTACTCGGAAGCCTGGCTCGGCGAGCATCATTCGGGCGGCTTCGAGATCATCGCGTGTCCGGAGATGTTCATCGCCGGCGCCGCCGAGCGCACGCGGCACATCCGGCTCGGCACCGGCGTCGTCTCGCTGCCCTATCACAATCCGTTCACGCTCGCCGGCCGCATGATGCAGCTCGACTACCAGACGCGCGGGCGCGCGATGTTCGGCGTCGGGCCGGGCTCGCTGGTCTACGACGCCGACAAGATGGGACTGAAGGCCGAGGACCAGCGGCGCAAGCTCGACGAGTCGCTCGACGTGATCGTGGAGCTGATGGCCGGCCGCATGGTCACCAAGAAGACCGACTGGTTCGACCTGCGCGAGGCGCGGCTGCAGCTGCCGAGCTACTCGCAGCCCGCGATGGAGATGGCGGTGGCCTCGGCGCGCTCGCCGACCGGCGCACTGCAGGCCGGCAAGCACGGCATCGGGATGATCTCGATCGGCGGCACCTCGGACGACGCGCTGAAGGCGCATGCGGCAAACTGGGGCGTCTACACCGAGGCGGCGCGCAAGGCCGGCAAGAGCGCGGACCGCTCCAAGTGGCGCATCGTGACGTTCGCGCATGTCGCCGAGACGCGCGAGCAGGCGCTCGCCGACGTGCGGTTCGGGATCGAGGACTTCAACCGCTACTTCAACAAGGTCGCGACCTTCCCGATCATCCCGCCGGAGATCAGCGGCGACCCGGCCGAGTATCTGGTCTCGTCCGGCCTCGCCTGCATCGGCACGCCGGACGACTGCGTGCGGCACTTCGAGCGGCTGTGGAAAGGCTCCGACGGCGGCCTCGGCGCGATTCTTTTGTTGGCGCACAACTGGGCCGACTGGGCGGCGACGCAGCGCTCCTACGAGCTGATGGCGCGCTATGTGCATCCGCACTTCCAGCGCAACGCGAATGCGCTGCGCGACGCGAGCTACAACGACGCGACGGCCAAGCGTGCGACCGCCGGCATGGAGATGCAGAAGGCGGTGCAGGCCGCGATCGACAAGTATCAGGCGGGGCGGGGGTAGGGGATCCGTAGCCCGCATGGAGCGAAGCGGAATGCGGGGCCAGTCGGTCCCGGATTTCGCTTCGCTTCATCCGGGCTACAATTAACGTACCCGCCAATGAACCCTTTACCGCTTCCGTGCGACTCATCTCCCGGGACGGGGGCGATTCGTCGCCCGCCACGGATTTGCCACGCTGGCCGCCTCTAGCTGCGCCCGGGTGGGATGAGACGGGAAGGGCGCGATGCTCCGCACGATTCTGCTCGCCACGACCTTTGCTTTCGCGGCCTCGGCCGCCTTCGCGCAGCAAGCGCCGGCCCCCACATCACAGCAAAAGCCGATCAAGCGCGGGGTCGCGAGCTTCTGGACCTCGTCCGAGCCGACCTTCGACGAAGGCACCTACGACCGCATCAACGCCGCGATGCTGTCCTACGCGGCGCTGGAGGTGCGCGGCGGCTGGCCGCAGGTCGCCAAGGTCAACCTCAATCCCGGCGACAAGGGCGACCACGTCGCGCGGCTGCGCCAGCGCCTCGCCGTCACCGAGGACCTCCCCGTAGAGGTCGCCGCGGGCGACACCTACGACACGATGCTGACCGAGGCGGTGAAGCGCTTCCAGGCGCGCCACGGCCTGCCCGAGACCGGCTCGGTCGGCCCGCAGACCATCGAGGCGCTGAACGTGCCGGTGAAGACCCGGATCCGCCAGCTCGCGGCCTCGCTCGACCGGCTCTACGGCCTGAACTTCACCTTCGGCCAGCGCTACGTGGTGGTGAACATTCCGGCCGCGGTCGCCGAGGCGGTGGAGGACGGCAAGGTCGCGCGGCGCTACGTCGCGGTGGTCGGCAAGGTCGACCGCCCGTCGCCGACGCTGACCACGACCATCACGGCGGTGAATTTGAATCCGACCTGGACCGTGCCGCTGTCGATCCTGAAGAAGGACATCGTCACCAAGATGCGCAAGGACCCGGGCTATATCGCCCGCATGAAGATGCGCGTGCTGGACAGCGCCGGCAACGAGGTCGATGCGAGCGCCGTCGACTGGCAGTCGGACCGCACGCCGAACTTCACGGTGCGGCAGGATTCCGGCGCCGGCAACGCGCTCGGCAATATGCGCATCGACATGCCGAACCCGCATTCGGTCTACATGCATGACACCAACCACAAGGAATTCTTCAGCGCGGATTATCGCTTCCAGTCGTCAGGCTGCACGCGCGTGCGCGACGTGCAGGATCTCGCGGCGTGGATACTGGCGGACAGGCCGGGCTGGAGCCGCAAGGAGATCGACGCCGAGATCGCCACGGCCAAGCGCACCACGGTGCGGCCGACGCGGCCGATCCCGGTTGCGTGGATCTACCTCACCGGCTGGGCGAGCCCCGACGGCTCGGTCAACTTCCGCAATGACATCTACAACCTCGATCCGAAGCCGGCGAACCAGTTCATGGCCGATGTCGGGCGGCCGGTGCGGGTGAGTGCGGCGCGCGCATCGGGCTTCGTGCTGCAGTCGGACGATGCGCCGACGTTCCGGCCTGTGTCGTATCTGGACAGCCGGTAGATCGGGTGAAGGCCCTGCGGCCAAGGGAACTTTAGCGGCAAGGCGGCGTTTTCCGGGCATTAGCCAGGAGAATGACCGATGGATCGGGCACAACGACATACCCGCGGCGGTAACGCCGACGGCCCACGCAAGGCGCCGAAGTCCGAGCACGAGGACAAGGAAGAGAAGGTCCTGCAGGACGAGCTCGACGACAGCTTCCCGGCCTCCGATCCGCCGGCCAGCACCCAGCCGACCGCCAAGGAGCCGCCGCCGCCGAAGCCGAAGCAGCCGGATTGATTGGCGCCGGCCTCCTGCCCATCTCTCCAGGAGCGGCGGGAGTTGACGATGAATCAGTTTCTTGGTCTCACCACACGGGCGCCCGCCAATCGCGGGCCCCTGTTTTTTTCCTGTTATTTACAGGGAGCGCGCCCGCCGCGCGGTAGCGAGATACCAGATTCGAGCGGCGAACTGGAGGACGGGAAGGACGCGCTCGAGAAACAGCTCGAGGAGGGCCTGGAGCAAACCTTCCCAGCGTCGGATCCGCCCACTGCGACTCAGCCGGTGCAGGAGCGCGCCCGCAAGAAGCAGCATTAAAGTGCCGCTACAAAACCGCGTCGATCCGTTCGGCGAGCTGATCGCCACGCCGGCGCGGGGTTTTTTCCTCGGCAATCGCGGCGGGCGCTTCCATCGCGACGATCAAACGCTGGGCAAGCGCCGCTGGTCCTCGCGCCAATGGATCTGCTGCGTGCTGCAGTTCAAGGGCCGCCGTCACCCGGTCTGGCGCGACCGCTACACCGCGCTGTTCTTCCTCGACGAGCCGACCGCGTTCGCGGCCGGGCATCGCCCCTGCTTCGAATGCCGGCGCGCCGACGCAACCGCGTTCGCCGAGACATGGGCACAGGCGAAAGGCGGCGCTGTGCCGCGCGCTCCCGCGATGGATCTGGTGCTGCAGGGCGAGCGGCTCGATGGGCGCGCGAAGCGCACGCACGCGCGCAGCTTCGATGATTTGCCGGATGGTAGCTTTGTTACGCTGAACGGTGTCGCGCATGCGGTGCGCCAGACCGGGTGGCGATCAGGTACCGGGGCTTCGAG
>DATEKY010000596.1:0-8029 GCA_035277225.1 Xanthobacteraceae bacterium | reverse complement strand
TTCGACCCATTTCGAGGCGTCGGCGATGACGACCATGCGCGCCGAGGCCGCCGCCACTATCTTCTCGCGCAACAGCGCCCCGCCCCCGCCCTTGATCAGGGTCAGGTCGGGAGAAATCTCGTCGGCGCCGTCGACGGTGAGGTCGAGCTCGGGCGTATCGTCGAGCGTGGTCAGCCTGATGCCGCAGTCTTCCGCCTGCGCGCGCGTCGCCTCCGAGGTCGGCACCGCGATCACGTCGAGGCCGGCGCGCACGCGCTCGCCGAGCATCTCGAAGAACGGCCGCGCGGTCGATCCGGTGCCGAGGCCGAGCCGCATGCCCGGCTGAACGTATTCGAGGGCGCCGGCCGCGGCGTCGCGCTTGTAGCTGTCGGCGTTCATGATCGGCGTTCTTTTGCGGCTGGGCTCAATCTGGACGTGCCGCAATAGCGGGCGCGCGGGGCGGCGGCAAGACGGAAGGCCAGGAGTCCTTGAGGCAGGAGTCCTCGAGGCAAGAGTTTCTTGCCAGGCCCCTGCCCGCCGCGTTAGCGCTGCACCCATGCAGCCCACCATCGTCTTCGACCTCGACGGCACGCTGATCGAGACCGCGCCCGACCTCATCGACACGCTCAACCTCATCCTCGGCCGGCATCACGTGCCGGCGGTCGCGTTCGAGGAGGCGCGCGCGATGATCGGCGCCGGCGTCAAGCCGCTGCTGCAGCGCGCGCTCGCCTCGAAAGGCCTGCAATTCGCGCCGGACGAAATCGACGCGCTCTATGCGGAATATCTCGAGCTCTATGCGGCGCGCATCGCCGACCGCTCGCGCCCGTTTCCCGGCCTCGAAGCGGCGCTCGACGCGCTCGCGGCGGACGGCTGCATTCTGGCGGTGTGCACCAACAAGCTCGAATGGCTGTCGGTGCTGCTGCTCGACAAGCTCGCGCTCTCGCGGCGCTTCGCGGCGATCTGCGGGCAGGACACGTTCGCGATGCGCAAGCCCGATCCCGACATGCTGCGCCTCACCATCGCGCGCGCCGGGGGCGATGCGGCGCACGCCGTGATGGTCGGCGATTCCATGACCGACGTCGCGACCGCGCGGGCGGCGCGCATACCCGTCGTCGCGGTCGATTTCGGCTACACCGATATCCCGCCCGCGCAATTGGGCGCCGACCGCCTGATCAGCCATTTCGACGCGCTGAACGGCGCGATCAAGGGCTTGCTGCCATCGAGATCTTGAGGCCGAACGGCCGGATCGCCCGCGGCGTGCGCAGGCTGCGAAAGTCACCGGGGCGGTTTCCGCACCGCCTGCAAGATTTGACGCTTCAACGGCTTGGGCGCCCGCGCCGCCTTGCCGGCGCCGCTTTTCGCCGCCAACACCCATGTTGCGCCGGGCAGGCGCGGAACGTAAGGTCAAGATGACGGACGGCCGCAGGCGGCCGGGGAAGCACGGATGTCACCTCTTTGTCGCGTTTGCGCCTTGTCAGGCGCCCTTCTGCTCGGCGGCTGCGCGAGCTGGAGCTGGGACTGGATGCCCAGCATGCCGAGCCTGTCGAGCGGCGCGAACGTCTCGCTCACCATCGAGTCCGATCCGCCGGGCGCGGATGCCAGGACCTCGAACGGCGCAAGCTGCCGCACGCCCTGCATGATCCCGGTCGCGGCCGACCGCGAGTTCACGGTGAGCTATTCGCTGCCCGGCTACCTGCCGCAGGTCATCCCGGTGCGCCCGCGCGTGCCCGAGTACGTCCAGCCCGACGTCGAGGCCGGCACCGCGGTGCAGTCGGTGGATCTCGCGCCGAACCCGGTCTACGCGCAGCTCGAGCCGGCCCCGCCGCCGGCGCCGACCCGCAAGGGTCGCGGACGGCCACCGAAGCAGCAGGTGAAGAAGCAGTAGGCGGCTGGCAAAATCGGATCGTTGACACCGGTTAGGCCTAGCCCCTAAACCAGCGGCCATTCCCGGGCGTTTAGCTCAGCGGGAGAGCGTTCCCTTCACACGGGAGAGGTCGTAGGTTCAATCCCTACAACGCCCACCATTGCCTCCTAAGGCGATGGCATCCCGCAGTCAGGCTTCGCAATTCGGTCGCTTTCGGAGCGAAGCGGACATTGGACAGGGGTTCGGTGCGTCCCGGCCCCGTAGCGTTTGACCCAAGGCGGACATCCTGGTGGTAGGTTCGGACGGAACTTCTGACCCCATAGCAGCCCTGTCAGCCCCGGTCTCCCGCAATATGAGCGGCAAGATGTTCGGCATCTTCGCCGACACCGGCGAGGAAGGCAGACTTGAACTTGTGCATCCAGTGCAGGCCGACGAAGTACAAGCCCCGCACGGACGTGATCCCGCGCCTTTGCACCGGTGCTCGGTTCGACAATCCTGCATCGGCGAACACAGGCAGGTCGATCCAATTGAAGTCATGCCGAAAGCCATTCGCCCAGATGATCGAGGTGACCCCCGCGGCGTGCAGATCGAGGGTGAATAGAGGGTTCGCAACCTCTTTCGGCTCTGGCAATTGGGCGATGCATCCGTTGTGCGCTGGCAGGTCGAGACCGTGCCGCGTCGCATAATCGTCGGCCCGCCGCATGAGATTGACCGCGTAATCGTCTCCCCGCGCCAGCTTCTCGCTGAGGTCCGAATCAATAGCGAGCTTGCCGTCGACGCCGCCCAGGACCCGTCCGAGAAGAACGACCCCGTCAGCAGCAAGGCGGCGCGGGTCGAGGTCGTGTCCTCCCCCGACACCGCTCATCAAACGTGATGGTCGGCGTTGGTCGACGGTACTTTCGACGTCGCCCAAATTCCACAGCCACCAGACACAGTCTTTGCCACGATAGCGGCGTGGCGTGCCCTGGTAGCTACTGACCGACAAGTACACCCTGCGGCCGGCCGCACACAATTCCTCGGCGATCTGACAACCCGAATTGCCCGAACCGATCACAAGGACCGCGCCGGATGGAAGAAGGTCGGGATTGCGGTATTCGCTGGAATGAAGCTGCCATGCTCTGGATTCGATGGGAGTCGGTGCCGCGGGTTTCTGAAAAGGGCCGGTTGCAACGATGACGTTTTTTGCGTGCAAGCGCCCGGCCGACGTCTCCAGGACGAGTTGCTTGGAGTCCGGGCCTTGGCGAAGCGAATTGACCGTCACGCCACAGCGGAGCGGTGCATTGATGAAGCCGGCATAGCTCTCAATGAATCGCACAATGTCATCACGCGTCGCGTAGGCATCGGGTTGATCGGTCTGCAACGCGAAACCCGGAAGGCGCACGTTCCAGTTCGGGCCCTGAAAGCAGAGCGAGTCCCAATGCTCGCGCCATCGTTCTGCCACGCGGCCTCGCTCGAGCATCACGTGTTCCTGTCCCAACTGACGCAGGTGATGGCTCATCGCAAGGCCGGCTTGACCTCCTCCAATGATGACCGTTTCCACGTGTTCAGTGTGCATGGATGACTCGGCTGTTCGGGAAGCAATGAGAGCGAGTGCGCAGGCGCGCGGACGCGATCCGTCGCGGGTGGCATGTCGGGCGCCTTCTGGAAGCGGAGCCGGTAGGCCGGCGGCCTACTCGGCCTTGATGCTGGCGGCCTTTATGATCGGCCACCATCTGTCGATTTCGGCCCTTTGATGCGCGCCGAGCGCGTCGGGTGCCTGCTGGTTCAGCGGCGGAATGTCGAAGCCTTGATCGGCCAGCTTCTGACGCACCGTGGAGTCGGCTAACGCACGCATGACGGCGGCATTCAGTCGGGCGATTACGGCCTTCGGTGTCGCCTTGGGCGCCCACAAACCCTGCCACAGGGAAAGATGAAGTCCTGCAACGCCGGCTTCGTCTGCGGTTGGGATCTCAGGCGCGATCGGCAACCGGCTCGGCGCCATCACGGCGAAGGCCTTGATCAGGCCGGCACGCGTCTGCGGCAGGGCTGCGACGGGCACCGTGATGTTCAAGTCGATCTGGCCGCCCACCAGGTCCTGCATCACCGGGGCCGTGCCGCGATAGGGAATGAATTGATAACGCGTCCCGGTTTGTTTCTGGAACATGAGACCCGCGACGTGCCCGATGCTGCCCGTGCCCGCTGTGCCCTGCGAAGCCTTTTCAGGATTCGCCTTGAGCCACGCGACAAGCTCCATCAGGTCGTTCGCCGGCATCCCCTTCTTTGCGACGATCATCATCGGCTGACCAGGCAGCAGCGCGATCGGTTCGAAATCCTTCACGACGTCGTACTGCAAGGAATAAATCGCGCCATTCACCACATGTGTGCCCCAGTACCCGAGCACGACCATGTGGCCATCCGGAGCCGCACGGGCGACACGCCCTGTTCCAATGCTGCCGGCCGCCCCCGAGACATTCTCGATAACGATCGGCTGGCCGAGTGAAGCGCTCATGTGGTCGACGAGGATACGGCCGACCGTGTCTCCCGGTCCTCCGGCTGGAAAGGGGACAACCATCGTGATGGGCCGCGCCGGAAACGATTGCGCGAAAGACGCTCTCGGCCACGCGAAGCTGCAGGCAGCGAGCGCGGAGCACCTCAGGAACCTACGGCGGACCATCATGGCAAGCCTCTCAGGCGACGTGTGTTGCCGGCAGCATAGCGCTCTGTGCTATAAGCAGAAGCTGCAATTGTCCGATAATAATATAGGGATTCCCGATGACCGAGGCGCCCGCGCCCTGGGACAGCCGGATCGGCCGGCGCCTGAAGTTAAGGGATCTGCGGATACTTTTCGCGGTCGTCGAAGCCGGCAGCATGGCGAAGGCAGCCGGCCAACTCCGGATGTCTCAACCGGCGATATCGGAAGCCATCGCCAATCTGGAAGGAGCCCTCGATGTCCGGCTTCTCGATCGAAGCCGCCGTGGTGTCGAACCGACCATCTATGCCCAAGCCCTTCTCAAGCGGGGACGCAACGCCTTTGCCGAGCTGGATCACGGCATGCGGGAGATCGGTTACCTCGCCCATCCCACCGCGGGTGTCGTGCGGATCGGATGTCCGGAAAACATGATGTCGGGCTTCGTGCCGGCGATCATCGATCGATTATCGCGCAGGTACCCGCAGATCGTGGTTCATGCGATTACGGCGCAACCCGGCGCACAACAGTTCCAGGTGCTGCGCGAGAGTCATGTCGATCTCATGCTGGGCCGCATTCTGAGACCCGTAACAGACGCGGCCATTGCGTCGGAAATTATCGGAGAGGACCGCTTTTTTGTCGTGGCCGGCGCAAGCAGCCCCTGGATCCGCCGCCGCCAGGTTGCTCTGGCAGAGTTGGTGAATGAGCGCTGGATATTGTTTCCTCCTGACAATGTCGTGAGTTCTTCATTCGCTGACGTTTTTCAAGCCCATGGATTGGAAGCGCCGCAGGCGAGCGTGATTTCCTTTTCGCTCGATGTTCGGATGCACCTGCTCGCAACGGGACGCTTTCTGACGGTGCTGTCGGGATTGGTCCTGCAATACAATGCGAAGCGCTGGTCGTTGCGGGCCCTTCCGGTCGATTTCGGTGAGCCAGTACCGATCACGATCTTTACGCTCAAGGATCGAACAACCAGCCCGGTCGCGCAGCTGTTCATTGAACAGGCCGGGGCAGTGGCTGCCTCATTGCAGAAGGTCCGGTAAGTCTGCGGATCGCATCCGATATGCGGGTAGTGGGCTAGTTTGAATGTGGCGGGGTTTCGCCCAGTTTTCGCTGAAGCTCGGCGATTTGCAATTCCATCTGTTTCATCTTCAGCTCGGCCTCGCCCGCCGCACGCCGATCTGAGCGCCACCCTAAGAGGATGGCAGACGCCGCGCTAATCGAAGTTATCGCGAAGGTGCCTGCGGAAATACTGATAGTGGCCATGGCAATCAGCCGTGCATCCCATTCTAGATTGCGTGTGGCCACAACGAAGTAGACCGCAATAGTAATGGCCGCCGAAGCCAAGATAATGGCGGCGGACAAATACAGGCCCTTAACTTTGATCTCGCGCAGGCTCCGCCCCTTTCCATTCCCAGCTTTCTAGGGTGCGTACTCATAAAGTCGCCGCTGGGAGTAGGGGCGCCTGTATCTGCTTCTCCTCCAACAGCGGCGCAAAACCGGACATCGCCGGACTTCGCCTTCGGGCCAATTCCGGACTGGCGCACTGCACATTGATCGCCGAGACCTCATGGAGTCTCGAAGCCATTAGCGGCCAACGCTTGCTTGACCGCGGCCGAGGTGAGAAGCGCGATCAGTGCCCTCGCAGCGTCGACGTGTTTGCTACCCGAGCTGATTGCGGCCACATACACGGAGTAGCTTTGGGCTCCGGGTGGCAGCGGTATAGCATCAAGACCTGGAATGATCGCTGCATCGCTTGCCACCCCGATTCCGATATCGGCCTCGCCTTTCGCCACCGTCTCTGCAACTTCGGTACCGGATCGCACGAGCTTGGTCTTCGCCTTTAGCTTCTCCGCCAGCTCTAGGCGTTCCATCAAGCGTGCCGTGTACACGCCAGCGCCTCCGCCCGCCGCGGGATCACCAAAAACGATCGATTTTGCTGCCAACAACGTGCCCTTCAGCTCATCCACTGAACCTACGTCCGGCTTAGGCGTGCCTTTTTTGACGAAGACCGTGAAGCCAACCCGCGCAATCTCAACACTGCTGCCCGCCAGCAGTTTGCCCTGCTTTTGCAACTCCTCGTTCTGTACAGGCGAGAGCATCGGCACGTCGACAGTCTCGCCGTCGATAACACTTTTGGCGATAGCGCCAAGCGTGGCGTAGCCCACTGTGATCTTATGCCCGGATGTCTTTTCGAATTGCGGCACGAGGTTGGGGAGCACCACCCGCAGAGAGACAGGGGCAAGCAGCTTGATCTCGTCTCCATGCGCAGTGGATGACATCACTGCGAGCGGTAGCAAACCAACACAGACTGCACCTGCGACAGCAGCAAATGTCGACTTCCCTGAGTGCTTGGACATGGCATTCTCCTCGAAGCATTGGCATAGAGACTAGCATCGTGCTGGGCAGCACGGCAGGCAAACGAGGCATCTGCCATACGCCACAGGCCGCGCACCGCATGACCGCTTCGGGTCACGAACGACAAAACTCAAAGTGAGCATAATACGTCCGCCTCTGGGCGGATCGCGACTAAATCGCCCTCGGTCGAAGCCCCGTTGAGCCTGACTGCCGAGCCGTGATTCAAGCCACTGACCGAGGGGCCGAATCATGCGCTATGAACTCTCCAACGACGAATGGATAAATAAGCCGCGTGGCGTGCCACGAGTGAATGACCGCCGCGTCCTCAATGGCATCTTCTGGGTCTTGCGATCTGGCGCGCCATGGCGCGATCTCCCGAGCAACTTTGGTCCGTACACGACCTGCTACAATCGCTTCGTTCGGTGGCGCCGGGCGGGCGTATGGGCCAAGCTCATGAGCGCTTTGGCGGACGACCATGATGCCGCTGTGCAGATGATCGACACATCTATCGTTCGCGTACATCAGCATGGGCGTGCATCACACGAAATCGGCGACAGTCGATGGGGCGGTCGCGAGGTGGACTGACCAGCAAGCTTCATGCGCTGGTCGATACCAATGGCCTGCCCGTTCGGCTCGCGCTGACGCCGGTGAGGCACACGACAACCGCCTCGCCGGAAAGCTCCTGTCTCGTTTGAAGTCGGGAGCGATGCTGCTCGCCGACCGCGGCTATGATGCGGACTGGATCAGAACGCTTGCCACCGAGAAAGGCGCGTGGGCCAACATTCCGCCGCGCTCCAATCGCAACGATCCGATCTGCTTCAGCCCGTATCTCTATCGAGCCCGGAATCAGGTCGAGCGGTTCTTCAATAAGATCAAGCACTGCCGCCGGGTTGCAACGCGCTACGACGGGCTCGCCGCTAACTACCTTGCCTTCGTACAGCTCGCATCGATCAGGCTGTGGCTGCGTGTTAATGCGTCCGCGTCCTAGGACGGCGACTATATCACCAATCCCCCAAAGTCGTTTGGTCACACCGGCCGCCATCGCCGGTGTCATGCGCAGGGTCTTATGGACGCGCACGAAGTTGTAATGCAGGAAGTGGAGCGCCATCGCGTGCGCGTGGTTAGCAAACTAGCCCACTACCGATATGCGCCGCCCGTTGACA
>DATEKY010000595.1:0-3552 GCA_035277225.1 Xanthobacteraceae bacterium | reverse complement strand
GACCAGCTCGAGGACGTCGGCATGATCGCGACCGGCCTGATGATCGCGATCGTGCCGGTGATCATCGTCTATGCGTTCTTCTCGGAGAAGCTGATCCAGGGCATGACGGCCGGAGCGGTCAAGTGAGTGCATCATGGCGGTAGTGACGCTCGACAGGCTGACCAAGATCTACGAGCGCGGCCATGCGCCGGCGGCCGATTCGGTCAGCCTCGAGATTCGGCACGGCGAGTTCATGGTGCTGCTCGGCCCCTCCGGCTGCGGCAAGACCACGACCCTGCGCATGATCGCGGGGCTGGAGTCGATCTCGTCCGGAACGCTCTCGATCGACGCGCGCGTGGTGAACGGCGTGCCGGCAAAGGAACGCGACATCGCGATGGTGTTCCAGTCCTATGCGCTCTACCCGCACATGAGCGTGAAGGACAATCTTGCCTTCGGCCTGCGCCGCCGTGCGGTGGCGCGCGACGAGATCGAGCGCCGCGTCAGCGGCGTCGCCGCCACGCTCGGCCTGTCGCCGCTGCTCGACCGCAAGCCGCACGCGCTGTCGGGCGGGCAACGGCAGCGCGTCGCGCTCGGGCGCGCGATCGTGCGCGATCCCAAGGTGTTCCTGTTCGACGAGCCGCTCTCCAACCTCGACGCCGCGTTGCGCGTGTCGACGCGCGGCGAGATCTCCGCGCTGCATCGCCGCCTCGGCGCGACCATGATCTACGTCACGCACGACCAGGTCGAGGCGATGACCATGGGCTCGCGCATCTGCATCATGAACGGCGGCAAGGTGGTGCAGGTCGGCGAACCGCTCGAGGTGTACCGCCGCCCGGCGAACACGTTCGTGGCGAGCTTTCTCGGCAACCCGCCGATGAACCTGATGCCGGCGGTCGTCTCGGACGATCCCGGCGGCCGCACGCTGCGCATCGGCGCATGGTCGCTGGCGGTTCCGGCCGCGCGCATGCCGCCGCTGCCGCCCAACACCAGCGTCATCTTCGGCATCCGGCCGGAGAAGATTTCGGTCGCGCAAACAGGCAACGCGCCTGTCGAGGGGGAGATCGTCCAGGTCGAGCCGCTCGGCGCCGAAACCATCTTTGCGTCGCGCATCGCGGGCGTCGACAAGCCGGTGTTCGCCCGCGTCGGTCCCGACGTCGCCGTAAGAGTCGGCGAGCGGCGCCAACTGGGCGTCGATCTGACCGTGGCGCATGTCTTCGATGCGGACGGAAATGCTCTGCATCCTTGAGCCATGCCGTAAAAGACGCCGATCATGTGCGAAGCAGGAGAAACTGAATGCGAAAGCGCATTGCCGTCGTCGGTGCCGGCGCGGTCGGCGGATATCTCGGCGGCCATCTGGCGCGCACCGGCAACGATGTCACCTTGATCGACCCCTGGCCCGAGCACGTCGAGACGATCCGCCGGGATGGGCTGCATCTCTCGGGCATGACCGACGAGGAGACCTGCACGGTCCGCCTTCCGGCGATGCACCTCACCGAGGTGCAATCGCTGGCGAAGCAGAAGCCGATCGACATCGCGATCGTCTCCAGCAAGTCCTACGACACCGAATGGTCGGCGACCTTGATCCGGCCCTATCTGTCGACCGACGGCTTCGTCGTCTCGGCGCAGAACTCGATCAACGAGGAGACGATCGCGCGCGTCGTCGGCTGGGGCCGCACGGTCGGCTGCGTGGTCGGGAACAATTTCGGCGTCGACCTGTACGAGCCGGGGCGCGTCCGCCGCACCATGCCGCGCGACTTCAACACCAAGTCGATCTATGTCGGCGAGGTGCACGGGCGCGTGACGCCGCGCGCGCAGGAGCTGGCCGACATGCTGGCGGCGATCGACGGCGCGGAGGTGACAACGAACCTCTGGGGCCAGCGCTGGTCCAAGCTGTGCGTGAACGGCATGCGCAACGGCGTCAGCGCCGCGACCGGCATGAGCGGCAACGAACGCGATGGGCACGCGGTCATCCGCCGCGTCGTCATCCGTCTCGCCGGCGAGGCGATCCGGATCGGGCGCGCGCTCGGCTATGAGCTCGAGATGATCACCGGCCTCGAGCCCGAGCGGCTGCTGGCGGCGTCGGAAGGCGATGCCGCCGCGCTCGCGGCGGTCGAGGCACACATGCAGAAGGGCACGTCGACGCAGGCGCGCAGCAATACCCAGCGCCCGTCGATGGCGCAGGACATCCAGAAAGGCCGCCGCACCGAGATCGGCGAGCTGAACGGGCTGATCGTGCAGAAGGGCAAGGAGGCCGGTTGCCCGGCGCCGACCCACGCGCGCATCGTCGATGCCGTGCGCCGCGTCGAGCGCGGCGAAGTCGTGCCACGGCCGGAGCTGCTGTTCGATGCGTGACGGCGGCATGAACCACGAACAACAAGGGATTTGACCATGCCCGAGCTCCGTCGCGCCGGGAAGCCGGCGCTGCATTATGCGCTCGATGACTTCACCGACCCGTGGCGCGATGCGCCATATCTGATCCTGCAGCACGGGTACGGCCGTTCGGGGCGGTTCTGGTACAGCTGGGTGCCGTATCTCAGCCGATTCTACAAAGTCGTGCGGCCGGACCTGCGCGGGCTCGGACAATCCGGAGTGCCCGACGACCTCGAGACCGGACTCAATGTCGAGGCCTACATCGAGGACCTGCTCGCGATCACCGATTCGCTCGGGAGCGGACCGGTCCACTATTGCGGCGAGTCGCTCGGCGGCATTTTGGGGATGGTGCTGGCGGCGCAGCATCCGCAGAAACTCCGCACGCTCAGCCTCGTTGCCGCGCCGCTGCTGATCAACAAGGATACGCAGAAGGCGTTCGCGTTCGATCATCCGACCTGGCAGGACGCGCTGCGCCAGATGGGCTCGCGCAAATGGGCGAACGCCGCGAATTCGGCGACGCGGTTTCCGGACGGCACCGACCCCGGCCTGCTCGCATGGTATGCCGACGAGATGGGCAAGTCGCCGGTGGAGGTGCTGATCCGCATGTCGCGCATCGCGTCGAGCGTCGACGCCACGCCCGTCATCGACCGCATCCGCACGCCGACGCTCGGGCTCTATCCGCAGCATGCGCCGGTTACGATCCAGTCGCAGGAGCAGACGCTGAAGGAGCGGATCGCCTCGCTCCAGATCGTGCATGTTCCCTCGCGCCACCACACGATCCAGAACCTGATGCCGGCGACGCTCGCGCAGCACGTTCTGCACTTCGCCGCCCAGCACGACGGCATCGCCTGCCATGAGCCGTAGGAGAAGAATGATGAACCGCGCGTCCCGCTTGCTGTGGCTTGTTCTTCTGGCGGCGTTCGTTGCGCCAACTGCCGCTTGGGCGCAAAGCTATCCGAACCGGCCGGTCCGCCTCGTGGTGCCGTTTCCCGCCGGCGGCCCCGCTGACGCGCTCGGCCGCGTGCTCGCCGACCAATTGAACAAGACGTGGGGCCAGCCGGTGATCGTCGAGAACCGCGGCGGCGCCGGCGGCAATATCGGCTTCGGGTTCGTCGCGCGCGCCCGCGCGGACGGCTACACCCTGTTGCTGGCTCCGAACTCCTTCACCGTCAATCCGAGCCTTTACGAGAAGGCGCCCTACGA